>CAIMFA010000415.1 GCA_903840185.1 uncultured Lentisphaeria bacterium
CCCGGCGGGTTGCAGTCGAACCAGGCTCTGTTCGGCAGCAGCTCCTCTGACTTATAAAACTTGACCCGCTGCGCCAGCCGGGTCAAGGCGGTGGTAACCGCCGGATAACTGATTTCCGAACATTCATTAAAGTATACCGTGGCATACTCCCGTCCGAGAATCTTATCCACCCGCTCTTTACTGTCCAGTCCGAGAAACCAGATTTCCGCGCCGTTCCGGAATCTGACATAACCGGCCTGCTCGTGCGACTTATATTGTATCCCTGGAAAACACAACTTCATCAGTTTCGGGAACGAGTCCATCAATACCGCCTCCCTGACATGGATTTTCCGGAAACGGAACACCGCATGGCGGCTGCCCGGCGCTTTCAGCGCCCGCAGCACAATGGAGAAGAGCAGAATCAAAGTCTTGCCCGATCGCGAACCGCCGAACAGGAGCAGATTCCTGACCGTCCCCCCGATCAGTTTCAGGGCAGTCTGCTGGTCTTCAGTAAATTTAAATACATCCATAAATCAAAATCCTATTTTTCACCACTGAGGGCACAGAGAACACAGAGAAATACAGTTTTACCATGAAGGACTTGAAGGACATGAAGATAATACATGAGTCAGCGAATGAATGCAGGCAATACCTGCGTTCATTCGCTGACTCCGGTTTTCCTCTGCGCAACTCTGAGCTGAACTCCGCGCAACTCTGCGGTTAAATGTTTTCATAATTCCTCCGCCATAAATCCCTTTTAATCGTAAATAGTGATTGGTGATTAGTGATTAGTTGATTGCCATTCACCATTCACCAGTTTCTATAAATATTAGTGAAAATGTCAATGGATGATTATGTTAGTGCTTATAAATAAACTTGTTAAATGTATTTTGTCCGAGATTTAATCGTAACACGTAATACCTAACACGTACTTCACACCATTCACCATTTACCATTCACAATTCACCTGTCATAATTAGTGATTTTGTCAACAGAAATGTTGAAATAGGGCTCAAACAGGACGGTAAAGTGAATTTTTGAAATTTATGGTTCCGGGAGCGGAAAACATGAATGCCACTTTCACCGGGATGCACATGATGAGCAGGATAAGGGCATGGTCAGCGAATGAGATTTTAAAATATTCTAATTCTTTTTTGACTTTTTCATTTTTTGGTTGTTGACAAACTCTAGCGTTAGAGTTATAATGAAATATAGACTGGAAAATTTGACAAGGACAGATTATGACTGTGGCAGTAAAAGAGAGAAATGCGAAATATCTGAAACTGCGCGATGCTTTGCGGCATTTCATCGCGTCGCATCCATCGGGAACCAGTCTGCCCAGTTATGCGGAAATGATCCGGACTTACGGGGTGCATCAATCAACCATTGACAAGGCCCTGCGCGAATTTGACGAGGAAAAACTGATTGTCCGTGAGCATGGCCGCGGCATGTTCATTTCGCCGCGGGCGGCACAACGAACAATCGGGATCGTTTTCGGCCGGAACGTGTTCGACGCCGGCGTTTCACCGGTAAATCAGCTGATGTTGCGTTATGCCGAAAAGCGTTCGTGTGTCCATACGGAAAACGCCAGTTTTTTTATCAACATCCCGCAAGTTCCGGTGGAACCTTATGGTATTCTCGTATGCCGTGATCTGCTGGACGCGATGGAGTCCGGCCGGTTTGACGGCGTCTTGCTGATGACAACCCGCGGTCCGCATGAATCCGAATGGCTGGCCAGTTACGGCGTTCCGCTGGTTATCGGCACCAACCTTTCGCACCTGACATGCAACGCCGTTGGAATAAGTATGGCGCATCAAGAGGCGGTGGCGCGGCTGGGGACTGAGGCGCTGGTCCGGCAGGGCTGTAAACGGATCGGCATGATCTCAATGGCCGGCCATCAGCGCGATCAGGGATTTTTTGATGATATGAATGCTTTCCGGTCTGTTCTGGAGTCCCATCATCTGGAATTCCGTCCGGAGTTCCTCTGGGACAATGCGCCCAAACCGCCGGAAGACTCCAGCAGCCAGCCGGTTAGTAATGAGATGATCGGCTATCAGGCCGCCAGTGATCTGCTCGGCAAAGGCCTGGATTTCGACGGCCTGGTCTGTACCGATGATATGGCGATGCGCGGTTTTCTGGCCCGGATGCGGGAACTGGAGCTGAAACCTGGACGGGACCTGAAAATAGCCACCCATGTCAACCGCGACGTGCCGGTGCTGCTGGGCTATGAAAACTGTCTGACGATGATTGAGGTGGATACCGATGAGTCCGTGAATCAGGCGTTCAGCCTGCTCGACCGGTTGATGGCCGGGGAGAAAATCACTCCCGGTTCCGTTGTAAAAGTAGAGCATTGCGTTCGTGAACTGCCGTTCGTCCAACCATCCGTTGGAATGGCAAAAGCCGGGAAGATATCGGAAATGGTAATCCATAATTGAACAGTAGATGGTGTCCGGGGAAACGGATTTAAAGCATATAATTATTGATATTGTTTTTTAAAATTTGTAACAAGAAAAGGAGATGTTAAAATGAAAACCGTCAAATCAATGAAACAAAATTTTACGCTCATCGAACTCCTCGTCGTGATCGCGATCATTGCCATCCTCGCTGGCATGCTGCTGCCTGCCCTGAATAAAGCCCGGGACGTAGCCAAAGCAATTGATTGTACCAACAAATTGAAGCAAGTCGGGACGGCTTATTGTTTTTATGCAGACGACAACAAAGGTCAAATTCCTCGTGCCCAGGTATGGACAGGTTATAATCCCAACGTTGTAAATGCCGGACAAATGCTGTATCTTGACAAACAGTCGAAATGGTGGGTTCATCCCGCTATTTCAATTTGCCCAAAGGAACTGTTCTACTGGAAGGAACATTTTACCAGTTCGTATAAGAATTATTTTACTCAACCTTCCTACTGGCCCAATGCTAGCGCGTGGACATCAACCAGCACCATTGACAGACCCATTACTGCCGGCGTTAAGCGGTCGCCGTCACGAACCCCGATGCTGGGCGAAGTTTCTGTCACCGTAGCCACCTCAATCCCGCAAAATATTTATCTATGGGATTGGGCCCCTGACAATATAGACTGGAACCACCCGGGAAGCAGAGCGACCAATGCTGCCTATTTTGATGGACATGCAGGCAAAATTGACCGTAGTGCAAACTTTTCCGACATATGGCTTGGCAAATAACAAATTCCATCCGGTCCAATAAAAATACTTTTGAAGGAAGCTTTATTAGATGAAAACCGATGATTTGAGTCTTTCCGTCTGGAATTGTGTCATAAAGCAGGTGGTGCTTGGAACAGCATTGGCGATCAATTTATCATGGCTGTCCGTCCATGCCGAAAATATAACGCTGCAATGGGATCAAAAACAGGAAACAGGCTTTGAAAGAATAAACATAGCTGATAGCTGTCGCCTGACCATAAAACCGTCATCATCGCAACAGTTATGCGTTGTACTGGGCAGAATTGATGCCCGCTCCCAGATGCTTTACCGGATCGAGGCGGCGATCAGCGCGAAAAACATCAAGGGAGACGCAGTTGCAGTATTGTCTGTCCGCTGGTTGAACGAAGATGGTAAAGATGCCGGCATAGATGAAAAAGCGTTGGGCTATAAAGATTCAACTTTAAAAGCCGCAGTTCCTCCCGGATGGAGCGGACAGCCTGTCATGCTTTCATTAACCGGTCCGGCGTCCAGAACGACAATCCGGCGCGGACAGGTGGAACTGCTCCTGACTGCGCCGCAAGCCGGGGAGCTAGTCGAGATTACGGCAGTCAGGATTCAGGAAGGCAATGCTTCCACGTGCACGGCAGTTGATACTGAAGATAGCGCTATTACCGTTAAACAGGGTGATTCATCCTGCCACTTCAGTCACAACCTGGTTCCCAATGCCTCCTTTGAAGATGGCGGGAACAGTACCGTGACAGGCTGGCGTTATGAGGGCGCTGGAGTTCCGCATACAGGTAACGGAGGCTATGCTGGCAAGCGTTGCTTATTGCTAAAGACGGACAATGCTGATGGGCGCTGGCTTTCAGCCCCGGCGCCAATCACACCGGACATTCCGGTATGGCTTTGCTACTGGACGCGCTTTAGTGAATACGCCCGTCCAGCCGGGCATGCGAATCCCATGCAATTCGAATTTCTCCGTCAAGACAAGAACGGCGCTTTTATTCCACTCCCGTTGTCCAAGCATTGGCAGTTTGAAGGCGGAAAGTATTTTGCACTTTACGGACAATGGTTTCCTGTCGCGACTGGACCGGTCATTCCGCCGGCTGGAGCAACTCATGTAAGAGCATTCACCAGATATCATGATTCAAATAAGAGCTGGACGGCGGAACCATTTATCGCCAACTGGGGTGAGATTGCTATTGATAACGTAATTTTGTGGCAGTCAGCCTGTCCGCCGGTGTCTTCCGACTGGAAGGTTTCGCCTTATGGCGATATGTTGGCCGGAGCGAAAAGCGTGCTGCCGCCGTTTGTGCCTGTAGGAAACCGCCGGGATAATTCTGTAACAATGTTTCCGGTGCGGCAGGCAGACGCCAATCTGTTTTTTGCGGACGACGGCCCGATGCCGGCAATAAAAATCCGTCTGGGCAGCATGCTGCCGGTGACACGCAATGTTACGATTGAAGGCAAAGTGCTGGACTGGAACGGCAAAACGATTTCGATATTCTCTAATTCGGCTGTTCTGACGCCATACGCCGTCAGCGAAACGGCGTTACCAATCAAGGCGGTAACTCAATTCGGCGTTTATCTGATTGAATTGTCTGCCGCCGAAGGTACAATGCCGTGCGGTAAGAGCACTGTACGCTTTGCCTGGCTGCGCCGCCCTCATATTGACGATGCGATACGTCACCACGAACAATATCCTTTCGACATGCATCCGACAGATATTAATGCCGATTTCGAGAGCATGAATGATCATGAGGAAATAGATTTTCAAATGCGAGTTCTGAAACTACTGGGGGTTCGCGGCATCCGTCTGCAAAGTCGTTATCATCTGTTTGATTTCACCAATCCGGAACTGGCGGCGGCGGCAGCCAGGCGCAAAGTGGAAAACTGGCGGCAAAGTGTTTTGCCGGTCATGCAGAAATACGGCATCGAAGGCTGGATTTCACTGATGGAACAGGGCAGTAACAATACCCGCGCCCCGAAATCTGAAGCAGACTTCCGCGCATGGCATGATTATAACTACGCGCAGGTTAAATCATTCGGCAGTGATGTCCAATTTTTCCTGTTCGGCAACGAAGGTCTCGGCGGTCATACTCCAGATGATCCGGACCAGAACTGCCTGACTAAAAGTGCCTTCGCCGGAACCACTCGTGACTGGATGAAAGCTTATCAGGCGGCCTGGCGGGCAGCGAAAGAAGCCAATCCCGTGTGTCTTTTCGGCCCGTCTCAGGCATCTGATGTTAACGCTCTGGTAATTCAGCGCTTCTACAGGATACTCGGTGCGGAGGGCAAATTCGACTGCTGGGGATTTAACGCCTACGGCAATTCCGCCGAAATGGGCAAAAACATTTTCACTGAATTGAAAAAACATGATGCCCCCAATGTTTTCGGCGTTATTCCCGAGGTCGGACTTGATGTTCCGGCATTCGGCAATGCCCGCGTTCCAGGCGAGCGGCGTCAGGCCGCTACCTTAGTACAGACTTACTTGAATATTCTTGCGGAAGCTCCGTGGATCAGGCGCATTGCCTGGTTCAGACTGTATGGAGGGCGCGGGGTCGAAGGGCATCAGATTTTCGATGCCGACTGGACGCCGCGTCCGGCGGCAGCGGCCTATCTGGTGATGACTGAACATCTCGGTGCGGGCAAGGTGGAGAAAAAATCGAATTGCCAGGGGGCGGAGAATTTATTGTCTGGCGTAAAATTGACGGTTCGGTTGTGGGGATCGGCTGGTCGTCCACAGAACAAACTATTACATTGGATACAGGAGTTGAGCAAATCGTTGCCGACGATATATTCGGTAATCGGCAGACTGTTAAGACGGTCAACGGCACAGCCGACGTTTTGCTGTCGGAAGTTCCAGTGTATGTAATCGGCGCCGGACAATTGGAGCAAAGCCGGCTCTTTGAAATCAATGCCAGCAACATCACTGCCATGTCGAATGGATCGTCCGTGGTGGCGCTGGATATTCGTAATAATGGCGGCAACGCTGAAAACATGACCATACTGGCTCAGGCGCATCCACTAATCAAGATCAGTCCTCCGTCCGTTTCACTGCTGATAGAACCCGGCAAAATCGCCCGTCAGAAATTCAAGCTATCTTTTTTACAGACAAACGACCGGATCCGCAATCCGTTGACATTCCAGGCGACTACCGGCAAAGGCATGACTTTCCGGGTCAAAATGTCCGACACCTTTGCATGTTGCGTTCGTGCCCCTGCGGATTTTTCACTCGACGGCACGTGGCAGAACTGGACGCGGACGCAGATACTCCATGCCGATCAGCGGACACAGGTCGAACAGCCTATGGGCGTGGCCTGGAAAGGACCCGATGATGTGAGTGCCAGGATCATGACCATGTGGGATAAAAATTATTTCTATCTTGGCCTGCAGGTGCATGACGATGTGTTCTTTGCGAAGCAACTTTCTAACCGGATGTTTCTAAACGACGCGGTTGAAATCGGCTTTGACCTGGAACACCGCTTATCCGGCAATAGCCGTCTGTGGCAGTTCGTTATGGGAAAATCGGAAAGCGGCAACACGCTGTTTTGCCATCAGCCCGGGACCGGATTCCTTGTCCCGGCTCCGCCGTCAAAAATGTTCATACAACCGACCGGCAATGGCGGTGATGTCGATTACCAGGTCGCTATCCCGTGGTCACAACTTGGTTCATTCATGCCTGAAGCAGGACGGCAGATCGGCTTCGGCGTGATCGTGGATGACAGCGACGGAAAACCGAATGACCGGAAATTTATCTCCTGGTTCGGAAGCGGCATCAGCTCCAAGCGTCCGCAGGAACTCGGCGACTTGATTTTTGTTGAATAAAACCATCAGAAAAGAGATTGTAACTATGAAAAAAATAATACAAAACAGTTTGCTTGGAATGATGATGTTTCTTGCCGGCATACCGGCATTTACGGATGAAGCGCCAAGCATGGTTAAAAATCCGTCTTTCGAGATCATTAATCAGATTACCGGGTTGCCGGAAAGTTGGAGTACGCTGATCAGACAGGGGAAAGATAAGAATGCGAATTGCCAATTCAGCGTGAGCAGGAAAGCACAGGATGGCAATTCGGCAGTAGCAATATCAGTTCCTGATCAGGAAAAGACCGGAGCTCTCGCCGAGTTCTGCCAGTTTGTTTCAGTCAAACCCCGGACGAAGTACTATTTTGCTGTTTACATGGAAACTCCTGCTTATGTTAATGCCTGGCCGTGTGCTGTTGCCGAAGAACGGACATCAGACAAAGGTTATCCTAAATATTCCACACCCTCCAGCCATCAGGCTTTGTCCGCTGAGAAAGTGATTCCGGACCAATACCAGTTGTTCGAAACTGCTTTTACTACTGGCGCTGATACTTTCTTTATCAATGTCAGTCTAAGACTGCAAAATCTTGGATCCGGCAGCGTCCAGTTTGATAACGTAATCTTACTGGAACAACCAGAGTAGAAATATTCGATTCAATTAATTTGCGGCTTCAACTTACTGATGTCGTGAACGTTATAGAGAATAACCTAAATCCGTTAAAGAAAAAGGTAAATAAGCTGATAAAACTATTAATAATATGTTTATTATAAGTGTATTATGACTATTACAAACAATAATAAACTACTAGCCAAACAGGTAATCATGTACCAGATGCAACAAGGTAGCGAAGAAATCAACTCCAATGGTGGAATTTCTTTAATTGGAGCATTGAGCCGCAATGTAAAAAGTTCAATGAAGTTTGAAAAAATGACATTTAGCAAGGTAAAAAGCCATCAGCAGAATCTGATTTAAGTCGGGAGCAAAATTGTGAGTCATGTCAACCGTAAAAGTCTAAAGATCGGGCGGCATTGCCCATATTTTAAAGTTATACAGGAGTTATACGCACGATGTTGAAAATCAACAAAAAAAGGAGGCAAAAAATACGACTACAGGATAATTGTATCTAAAAATCGTGATTTTTGACTAAAAATAACCATTGCCTGGAATAAAGTCATGCAAATAGCATAACATGTATAAAAAGTGGTAAAAAAGAATCAAAAAATCAACAGTCAACGACTGAAAAAACAGTCAAGAAACGAAAGTGAGAAAAATAACAAAGTCTCTCACGGAATTAAGAATTGATTAAAATAACTAAAAAAGGAGATGAAAAGATGAATTTTCGTGCAAAAGTATTGATGTTTTCCGGGGTTATTGGAATGATTACTTTCTCCGGATTGGGCGCAGATACAGCAGCCCCGGTAAATCTGCTTAAACAGAGTGAAAACCTGGCTGACGGAGAATGGAAAAAGTTCAGTCTTAACGCTGTCGTTACTGAACAGCCGAGTATAGGCCCGGACAAAAAACAAAATGCATTTCATGTACGAATCAAGGATGGCTTTATTGGCCAGGTTATCCAAGATGCCATACCCGGCCATACCTACAGTTTTTCGGTATGGATGAAGTCGGCCACAGGGGAAACACAAGAAGTAACGCTGGCCGGAGAAAACAATCCACCTGTTCAGTCGGCCAAATTTCAGCCATTCTCGGTTACCGGGGAATGGCAAAAATTTACGCTGACTTTTGTTTGTCCCAATGACGGCAATTTCACCTTCCGTTTTTCAATTCGTGGTTGCGACGTTTATGCCGCCGCCCCGGAAGTCATAGAAGTCACAAAAAATCAGTAATAACAGTTCAATATTTTTTCATAAATTAAGTTCTTTGGAGAAATTAGAGATGTCGGAAGCAAAAATACCGGGCAAAGAACTTGAATGTTTTTTGCAGACGTTGAAAAGTTCACTTGCGGCTCATGACGGATTACACGAAAATCGTGTTAAATTCGCCGGTCTGCCGGTGGAGGAATGGGCCGGGCCGGGCTATGCCGTCGGTGCGCTGTTTGATCCTTATGTGCTGACCGCCGAACTGAAACCTTCCACCATCTATCTTGAGCGGCCGGACGCGGCATTGCCGGGGATTGCCAGACATGAAAGCCGTCAGTCGCAGAAAGAAAAAATCTCGTTCCGGATAAATGCGCAGCGGTCTCCGGTATTCTCGCTGCCGATGCTGTGGGGCGGGGTCGAATATCAGCGTTTTACAGCCTCCGATGAGTGGCTGATTATGGCTACGGTCGCCGAACTGCCCGCGTTGGCAGTGCGGAGCGGGGCCGCTGTTTTCGCCTTCAATCCGTTAAAAGTTATTCATCGCTATCTCAATATGGCCGATCCGGCAACCACCCGCGATCTGACCGATCTGCTGGTCAAGGCCGTGCTGGGTGCATCGGGCATTGATCTCGAACTCGATG
This sequence comes from uncultured Lentisphaeria bacterium, assembly GCA_903840185.1. Lineage (GTDB taxonomy): Bacteria > Verrucomicrobiota > Lentisphaeria > Victivallales > Victivallaceae > CAIPAT01. The sequence goes on from CAIMFA010000415.1 coordinate 9,413, forward strand.
ATGACGATCTCCGGCGCGACTTTCACGCGCTGGGGGTCAATTCCCTGCTGCTCGGACAAATGCACCTGGCGGCCGGACAGTCCTGGAACGTGAACGATTTCGCGGCCGAGCTGCGCGCTGCCGCCGCCGCCTATGTGGCAGGGCGGCGCGACCAGGCCCGGGAAATCCTGAGCAGTCTGTTCCGGATGTTTGCCGCCAAACGCAAACAACTGGCCGGGGTTCCGGTTTATATCATGGTCATGCCTCATGGCGGCATTCTTTTTGAACACGAAGGCTATGCCGAGTATGACAGTCCGGAACTGGCGGCTAAAGTGTTGAACCTTTATCTAGACTGGGCGGAGACTTCCGGGTTCCATTTCGCGCCGGATATCGGCGCCGGAACGCTGGAGGAATTTGTCAAAATGCATCCCAAAACCGTCCGGCGGTTGCGGGATTCCTGGGAACAAGGCCGGATCGAAATGGTCAACGGCACCTATTCCCAGCCGTATCTGCAACTTTGGCCGCAGTGGGATCAGGAAAAACAGTTTGAGATTGGTCTGAAAACGTTTGAACAGCTGTTCGGACGGCATCCGGAGGTCTATGCCGCGCAGGAGATCGCGCATCATCCCGTGCTTCCGGAAATCCTGCAAAAGTACGGGTTCAAATATGCAATTCACCGCGCCCAGAATCTGGGGGTGATGCCGATTGATCATTCCCCGGTTATTAACTGGCAGTCGCCGTCCGGCGCGGCGATTCGTTCGCTGCCGTCGCATCCGCTGCGCAGTGAACGCCGCGGCGGCGAAATATGGCGGCATTTCCCCATTATGCAAACCAGCGACCGCAACCGGAATCTGCCATTTATCGCTTTCACCAGCTTAATGGACCAGACTTTTATAGACATTTATAACGAGGAGATTGTCCGTGCGAATCGTTATGCGCCGGTCTGGGGCGAATTCGTTACGCCGGCGGAATTTTTCGCCCGCACCGCCGATATCGAGGCAGTGGATACCTGCTACAAGCTGGATCAGTATGACTATGCCCTCGACCTTGCTGGCAATTCAATTCACGGTCACCAGACCGGCGGTTATTCCAGCGAGCATGCTTTTATGTTTAACGAAAGTGGCCGGTTGCAGGCTTTACCGGAAGCTGACGAAAAAGAGTTGAAAAAACTGCTTACCCAGGAAGCGCACGACTGTTACATCATCCCGTACTTTGCTCCCGGCTATTTCATGGAAGGCGGGCTGACCGACTACACCGGGCCTCGCTACCGCTGTGTCAATGATGCTCCCCGCGGTCTCGCCAGAGTTATCCGTGACGCCGCCGGTTATCCGCAGCGCTGCAGCGACTTCGCCCCGGCCAGTCCTGAGTCATGTTCCAGCAATGATACCACTTTGTCATGGGGTGGACATACAGTCAGGTTTGACAAGCAAAATGGTTCAGTAATTGAACTGGACGGCATACCGGCTTCACTTGGCAATCTGAAATTTGATGGTGCTGTATTCCAGGCGGAGACTGTCACTGCTGCCGATAATCGCCTTATTATTGCTGGCACTCTGCCAGGGTTCGACTGTGTTATTCTTGAATATTTCGCGAGTGGCAATCGTCTCTACGGTGAAGTTTCAGTCGCAGATCCGAAATTCCCGTGGACGGATACGAAAATCTGCTGGGGAAGCTGCGTCTATCTTGAACACGCTAAACCACACATGTGTATGGTCGTCAGGACGGTATCCGGAGTCAGTGAGCCGACAGCAAAAG
>CAIMFA010000416.1 GCA_903840185.1 uncultured Lentisphaeria bacterium
CAATCTGCTCAAAGTAAAGTTTTTACCGATATCCTCGCCGTAGCACTGCTAGGACTGCGGCATCGTCAAAATCTTTTTTTTTGAGCATATTTTCATCTTCTATCACTTTTTTATGAATCATCCAGGTTAGATAACTTCAATGAAATATTGGAAGTTATATTTTCCGCCGGTGACGCGGTACTCATGATACGTATCCGGGCCGCAGGTGGCGGTGCCTACGCCGCGCTGACGGTAATCTATGTGCACGAATACTTTGTCCCGCGGATTCAGTTCATTGGTGTGCAGCGCTTTGAACAAGTCTGCTTCCGAGAACCTTGATGCGGAGAAGTCCATTAACTCGGGCGCGGTGATTTTCACGCCGTGACCACCTTTACAGGTTAGGGTCGCCCATCTGACCGCAGTATGGTTGCCGCATTCCTGGGGCATGACATACGGCACATATAATTCGTCAACATCGGCGGCATAGCGTCCGACCGGATAGCCGGCATCGCGGTCGCAGTAATTCTCCAGCGGGCCGCGCCCGAACCACTCGATTCTACGCAATTCCAGCGGCATTTCCAGTGTGACGCCGAGGCGCGGAATGTCTTCGAGTTCCTTATCCACGTCAAAGGTATTGTCCACTTTAATTCTGCCGTCCGGCGTAATCGTGTAGCAATGGACGTGCGTTACCCCGCGCCTGGTCTTTTTGTTCTCGGAACGCTGTGCGATGACAACTTGTATCGTATCCTCGCAGGCCGCGGCTTCCACCGATCTGGTGGTGACTGTCATTTCATTGAGCCCGGCGGCAAGCCATTTTTCCACGATCTTCTGGGATTTTCCGATATAGGCTTTAATGCCGTCGTTATCGGTCGGGGCGCGCCAGATGTTGACCAGCGGACCGGAGAGCAGCGTTTCTTTGCCTTTAAACTTCAGCGAACTGAGCGAACCTGATTTTTTGTCGAATGTGATGCTGACCGCGTTATTGGCGACGCTGATGGACTTAGCATTTTCCGTGACGTCAAGACCGGCGGCTCTGACCGGAGCAGGTTTTACCGCAACTCCGGAATAGGGCATCTTGAACTGTTCCCAGGCGGACTCAAATCCGGCAGGAGCCCATACCGTCTTTTTCGCCAGCGCGAAACGGACATTGAGGAAACATTCCTGGCCCGGAAACATTTCGGGCTTCCGTACCGGAATCCTGATTTCCTCCGACTGACGCGGCGCGGTGGTCAGCGCGGGCAGTTTGCCCTGCTGAACAGTGACGCCGTCCACCTGGAGTTCCCAGGCGATATTGAATTTTTCCAGCGTGGTGAAATATTCCTTGTTGGTGACTTTGATTCTGCCGCAGTTCAGATCAACGGCTTCCATTTTTACCGGCTGGGCGAGTTTCTTGAACTCATACATGGCGGGATGCGGGGTGCGATCCGGCCAGACCAGTCCGTCGGTGCAGAAATTATGGTCGTTGGGAGTGTCGCCGAAATCACCGCCGTAAGCCCAGTATTCGCGGCCGTTCTTATCCACCTGTTTGATGCCGTGATCGATCCATTCCCAGATGAATCCGCCCTGCAGTCCGTAATATTTGTCAAAGGCGGCAAAGTAATCTTTCAGACTGCCGTTGCTGTTGCCCATGGCATGGGAAAATTCGCACATGATCAGCGGACGACAGTCTTTGGTGTTCTCCGCCCATTCAATGATTCTGTCCACGGTCGGATACATCGGGCAGATGATATCGGTAAGATGCAGCTTGTCATTCCATAAGCTTTCGTGGAACGCGTAACGGCAGGCGCCTTCATAATGCACCGGGCGCGACGGGTCGAAATGCCGGATCCAGCCGGCCATCGCTGCATGATTTTCGCCTGCTCCGGACTCGTTGCCCAGCGACCATTCAATCACACATGGATGGTTTTTATCCCGCTCCACCATGCGCACGGCGCGATCTAGAAACGAATTTGCCCATTGCGGATTCGTGCACAAATCCTGATAGAAAGCATGATGCTCCAGATTGGTCTCGTCAATCACATACATGCCGTATTCGTCGCATAAGTCATAAAACTCAGGAGCGTTCGGATAGTGGCTGGTGCGGATGGCGTTGAAGTTGAACTGCTTCATGGTTTCAATATCTTTAATCAGCATTGCCAGCGGCACAGTCTTGCCCTGCTTGTCGTCGTGATCGTGACGGTTGACGCCTTTGATCAGCACCGGTTTGCCGTTGATCAGCAGTTCGCGGTCTTTGACTTCCACCCGGCGGAAGCCGAGGCGGCATGCGGTGGCTTCAACCGTTTTGCCGGACGGATCCACCAGCGCTACGGTCAGCGTGTACAGCGCCGGATTTTCCGCGCTCCACTGCACCGGAGCCGGAATGGCGGCCTGCAATAATGCTTTCATTCTGGCGGGATCGGAAGTCAGCGGATACCAGATTTCCCCTTTCTGGACGCCGATTTCCTGCTCCAGCGGTTTTTCCAGCACGGATTTGCCATCCGGCGAATACAATCTGCAACTGAACTTCCAGCCTTTTTCCGGCTTCCGCGGGAAGCCGGCCGCCAGATTCAGTTTAAGAATCCCGTCCTGGCACTTTTCATCCAGAATGGAGGTGGCAAACACGTCGCCGATAAATTCCAGGCCGGTGCTGTAGAGATAAACGCTGCGGGAAATACCGGACATCCACCAGTGGTCCTGATCTTCGATAAATGATGAATCCGACCATTTGACCACCATCACGGTAAGCTGGTTCTGACCTTTGACGAGATTGGCGGTGATATCGAATTCGGTGGCGGTGCGGGAATCTTTATTCGCGCCGACGGTCTGACCGTTGACATAGACGAAAAACAGTCCTTCCACGCCGTCGAAATGGAGCACCGTGCGGCGCTGGCTCCAGTTGGCCGGAACCGTGAAATTGCGGCGGTAGATGCCGGTCGGGTTTGCTTTCGGCACATCCGGCGGCGTATTCGGCCACGGCATCTGGACGTTAGTGTAATGCGGGTAGTCGTAGCCCTGCATCTGCCAGCAGCCGGGTACCGCGATATTGTCCCAGGATTTATCCTTCAAACCGGGGGAATAAAAGTCTTCCGGCGGATTTTCCGGAGTGGTCGTGTATTTGAATTTCCATTCGCCGTCCAGCGGCAATATCCACGGCGAAAATTCTTTCTTTACCTTGCGTGCTGTTTTTTCGTCGGAAAACGGAAACAGTGTGGCGCGGGGTGCGAGGCGGTGAATGCCGGGACAATCCGGGCTTCTCCAGATCAGTTCCTGCAATTGATTCGAATTCTTCATGGTTTCTTCTCCAATTATTGTCTTTAATTTATAAAACCGGAAGTCAGGAGTCAGAAGTCAGGAGTCAGAATGAAAAACATATAATTCTTCATACTGAAACCCTGAAATGCCGGCTTTTGCCTTCATTTATCCTGTCTTGAGCTTCTGGCTGCTATTTTCTGTCCTGTTATTAATATTCCGCTCCGCCGGAGCGCTCTTTTGAATCACAAAATTCCGGTTATGACGGAGCATAACCCTCCATTAAAACCGCCTCCAACCTGTCTTCTGTCTTCCGGCTGTTCCCCTTGGATATTGGATATTCCTTGTTGGTTATTGGATATTCTTCCCCGGTTGTTCATTCTGACTCCTGACTCCTGACTTCCGGTTTTGCTATCTTTATCCCAGTTCAGGGACGGCGGTAAATTCCACCTTTTTTTTATTTAATCCGTGCAGTTCAAAAACGACTATCTCATTAATGCCTTTTTTAAGCAGCGGAGCCGGTACATACAATGTCTTTTGCGGACCGGCTTCCCAGTAGCGGCCCAGGTTGAAACCATTAATCCAGCATGCGCCTTTATGTCCGCCGGAGACTTTCAGGAAAGTGTCATGCGCGGTATCAACTTCGAAAGTACCTTTATAGAATCCGGGATGATTTTCGGGGATGGAATTATTGCCGAATTTCAGTTGTTCCAGATTATCCAGCGGCAGCGTCCAGGTCTCCCAGTCGTATTGCTGCTGGAGGCAGACGCATACCCCGCCGATGATGCCTTTGTGCTCATATTTAAGCACCGGCGAATAATTGATACGTCCCATATTTTCAACCAGCACGTCCAGCTGCGCGCCGCCTGCCGGAATGGATATTGGCAGTGACAGTTTTTCGTCGTTGCGGCTTACGGTGCCGATAAATCTGCCGTCAAGAAAAACCTGGCCGCGGTCATGCATGCCGATAAACAGCAAGTTAGTCTCCGGCACCGGCCCGCTCAAATGTGTGCGGTAATGAATGAAGCCGAAATTCTGTTTTAAATGCTCCATCGGCTCCGGTTCCAGGGTCAGATGTTTTTTGGACAACCGGTTCAGCGAATCGAATAGCGAAACGCATTCGGTCAGCTTGACTTTGCCGTAGGCTTTTTTGATTGACGGCACAGGCTTTCCGAATTCAGCATCAGGATTATATTTGCGGATTACCCGCTGATAGGCGAAATATTTCTCCGTCGGGTCGCCGCATTCGTTCAGCGGGGCGTCATAGTCGTAACTGGTTGTTGTTGCAAAATGCTTTCCTTCAACATTATTGGCGCCATTCCAGAAACCGAAATTGGTGCCGCCGTGAAACATATAGAAGTTGACCGAAGCGCCTGCCGCCAGCATGTCATCGAGTGTTTTCGCGGCATCGGCGGTGTTTCTGGTATGGTGCTCTTTGCCCCAGTGGTCGAACCAGCCGTTCCAGAATTCCATGCAGAAGTCAGGACCTGCCGGGCGGTATTCGCGGGCTTTCTTAAAAGCCTGCGCCGGGTTGCTGCCGAAGTTGACCGTCATCAGCAGGTCCGGCAGCGTTCCTCCCTGGATGAAATGATCGCCGGGGCCGTCGGAAGTGAAAAGCTGAACGTCAATGCCGTTGTCAACCATCAAATCCCGGATGTGCGCCAGATAATTTTTATCTTCGCCGAAGCTGCCGTACTCGTTTTCCACCTGCATTGCGATGACCGGTCCGCCGGCAGTGCATTGCAGTTTCTTCAAACGCGGCAGGATGGCGCCGTAAAAGCGGTCAACCGCTTTCAGGAACGGTTTATTCATGCAGCGGAACTTAATGCCGTTCTTTTCCAGCAGCCAGGCGGGCATGCCGCCGAAATCCCATTCCGCGCAAATATACGGGCCCGGCCGGACAATCACCATCAAACCGAGTTTCCCCGCCGTCCTGATGAATTTCTCAAAATCCAGCATGCCGCTGAAGTCGAATTTGCCTTCCCGCGGTTCGTGCAGATTCCAGCACATGTAAGTTTCAATCGCGTTCAAACCGCATTGTTTCGCTTTCAGCAGACGGTCTTCCCACAGCTCCGGCAGGACGCGGAAATAATGGATGGCGCCGGAAATAATCTGCGCCGGTTTGCCGTTCACCAGCAACTTCCCGTCATTTACTTTAAAAGTTATTTTTTTCATGACATTATCCGGGTATAATTATAAAAATGGTATTTGAATTTAATAAAATATAATGGTAGTTTTAAGTTAAACAAATATCATTAATGGTAATGAAGATATGCTAAATGGTAAAAATGCTCCATTTGTACCTCCCATATACCGAGAAGCCGCATACCGTTCCATGGGCGGAACCGGCTCGCGGGAGGGGATCGGCGCCGG
>CAIMFA010000417.1 GCA_903840185.1 uncultured Lentisphaeria bacterium
AGAAGATCAAACGGGCGAAACGCGCCGCTATGAAAGCCCATCCCGGCGTCAAACTGATAGACATGGGTATCGGCGAACCTGACGACATGGCGTTCCCGGAAGTGGTAGCCGCGCTCTGCAAGGAAGCATCTTTGTGGGAAAACCGCACATATGCCGATAACGGTATAGATGAGTTCAAGGCTGCCGTCGCGCAGTATATGAAAGAGCTTTACCATGCCGATGTCAATCCGGAAACGGAAGTTATGCACGCCATCGGCAGCAAGGCCGCTCTCGCGCTGCTCCCGACATGTTTCATCAATCCCGGCGACATCACAATCATGACCGTTCCCGGCTATCCGGTAATGGGCACCTGGACCAAATACCTGGGCGGCGAAGTGGTGAACCTGCCGCTGCTTGAAGAAAATAAGTTCCTGCCCGATCTGGAGTCTTTGACCGCGGATCAGCGCAAGCGGGCGAAGCTGCTTTACCTGAACTATCCGAACAACCCCACCGGCGCTTCCGCCGATGAAAAGTTCTTTGCAAAAGCGATTGATTTCGCCAGGAAGAACAACATTCTGATTGTTTCGGACGCTGCTTACGCGCCGCTGAATTTCCAGGGCAGGCCGCTCAGCATTCTTTCGCTGCCCGGCGGCAAAGACGTCGCGGTCGAGCTGCACAGCATGTCCAAGGGATTTAATATGACCGGCTGGCGTTTGAGCTGGGTCTGCGGCAACGAACTGGCGGTCAAGGCTTTCGCCTTTGTGAAGGACAACGCCGACAGCGGACAGTTCGCCGCTATTCAGAAGGCCGCCATCTGCGCGCTCAAGGATCAGGCTAATATCACGCCGAAAATCTGTGAGAAGTACGAACGCCGCCTGAAAAGCATGACCGAAAGTCTGTGCAAACTGGGTTTCCCGGCCAAAGTTCCGGAAGGTTCGTTCTATCTCTATGTGAAAGCGCCGAAAGGCACCGACAGCGGCGAAAAGTTCGAGACCGCCGAAGATTTCAGCCAGTGGCTGATCAGGGAAAAGCTCATCAGCAGCGTTCCCTGGGATGATGTCGGCAATTACGTCCGCTTCAGCGCGACCTTTGTCGCCCGCGGCGGGATCAGTGAAGAAAACGAAGTCCTTTCAGAATTCGGCAGAAGACTGAGCGGATCAAAATTCGTATGGTAATGTGGTTTTGAGTCTTTAAATGGTTATTAAACTTCAGGGAGATTAAAAATGTCTGAACTCCACGACAAAATCAGAAGCCGTTTGAATGAATTGAGAGTCCACCTCCAGGCTGACGGCGGAGACCTCGAAATCGTTGATGTAACCGGTAAAACCGCCCAGGTCCGTCTGCGCGGCGCCTGCGGCATGTGCCCGCATGCCACCATGACGATAAAAGACGGTCTTGAACGCCTTCTCCGGGAAGAAATTGATCCCGAAATCGTCATTGAAAGAGTGCAGTAAGCAAAATCAGATGGCGGCGATAATGCCGCCATACTTTTTCAAGAGATCACAATGATTCATTCCGACTATCTTATCCGCGGCATTTTCCGGAGTATCAACGCCCGGTTTGTGTTTGCGGAAACCACCGGCACCGTTTCGCGCGGGGTTACCATCCATGACACGGACCCGGTAGCCGCTGAGATTTTAGCCGGAGCGCTGACCGTCGGCGCACTGGTTTCCGCACTGCTCAATAAAGGCGAGAAATACTCGCTGCGCTGGGACTATCCAGGCAAGCTCTCGTCTATTATCGTTGATGTCAATGCCGATTGTGATATTCGCGGGATCATTAAAGAGCCGCATCTGATGAATATGATAGCCTCTGAACAGGAAATTTACGGGGAAAAAGACGGTTTTATCTCCATAATCAAGTCAGAAGCCGGCAAAATCCTGAATTCCGGTAAAACCCGAACCGCATTCAGCGATGCGGTGGCGGACGCTGGTTTCTTCTTTTCCGTCAGTGACCAGCTTGAAACCGAATTCAGCACGGCGATCGAGTTCAATCCGGACCCGCAGAATCCAGTGAAAAGAGCCGGCGGGTTTATGATTCAAGCCATGCCGGACTGCAATTTGACCGAGTTTGAGAAATACCGTAAAAATATCTGCCAGCCGGAGTTTGTCGATCTCCTGCTGGAACGCATGCCTTCTGAAAAGAAACTCTGGGCACTGGCGGCGGCCGCCGCCGGCGAAAGTGAAATATTCGCGGACAAAAACCAGCTCTCCTACGACTACGGCAGCAGTCCCGGCTTCAGATGCAACTGTTCTTTTGAAAAGATGAAAATGGCAATGTCGGTTCTGGATAAAAATGAACTTGTCGCATTGTTTCTAGAAAACGCCAATCCATCCATCATGTGTAACTTCTGCCGCAAGGAATACCGTTTTTCCAGAAAAGATTTCTCGCTCTAATTTATACTCTGCGCGGTTGAAAATTCAACCTTAGATGAATAGGATTGTGGATTGGATTTTTTTGATCCGACTGACGGGCAATATAAATATCGCAGGAAGGAGGAACGGAAAAATACAGCCGCAAGACATTCACCGCAAAGCGGTTGCGATCTTTCGAGTTTGTATTCGCACTCTTCGAGGCCTTCGATACCCCGGTATCGGCAGCCTCTCAGAATACG
>CAIMFA010000418.1 GCA_903840185.1 uncultured Lentisphaeria bacterium
GGAGAAACAGGGAATACAAAATAAACCTAAACGCAGGAGACCATATTATGTCTACTCGACCAGCATAATACCTTGATTTAGTGGCAAAATTCGATAAAACACCTTGATTTGCTGCCACGGATTTATATGTTCCGTTTCTCCGGAACTCATTCTAATGATAAATGAAAAGATCGGCTGTTGTGTTTTTTACTTGGATATTGAATTATTTCCACTTTGCGCCTTTGTGTCTCCGTGCGAGAATATGTCCCCGCAGCAAAACCGGTTGCAAATCCGGTAATCGCGCTTATAGTAAAAAAAATGGAGGAGAACAGGTATGTGGCTTAATCAGACAACCAGCGGCGGAGACCATTATGTCGCGAGACAATAAATTCAATCACATTAAATATTCTGTCATAGCAATTTTTATCGTAACTCTTTCGGGTGTTCCGGCATATTTCTTCTGGCATAGTAAAAAGGCGGCAGCGGTGACTGAACAAAAAACCAAGGCTGAAACAGAACAGGATTTCGCTCTGGCGGCCGATAAGCTTTTTGCCAATAAGAAAATCACCGAAATAAAAACGATGAAACATATTTGGGAACTTGCTCCATTAGTTGGTAAAGATATTCAACTGTATGGGCGAATAGTATTTTATTCCGGTTATAAAAATGAGCGTGGAGTCTTTTACATCAACGGCAATTTTAATGTGGGGATACCTTCCGATTTTTCTAAAGAGCAGTTGCGGAATCAAGGGATAACTCTAATTCAAAAAGAAGACTATTTGATAAGTCCTTTTATGGTCGTTAGCGGAAAAGTCACATTCAATTATTTAGATATGAGCATACTAGAAAATACGGAGTATAGCGATGAGACTGATGTCCCTGGAGGACATTGGTGCTTTGCAGGTGCACAGATTGTTAAAATATACGCGTCTCCCCCGCCAGAAGCAGAACATCCGACAGACGTGTCGCTTTCTGCATCACAGAATAAATATTCGAAGGAGCAATTTAACTATCTTTTTTACGGTATAATAAACGATGCTGATATTATTACTTTTGCTCGTTATATTTCGATATTGAAACAGCAAAAAGAAGCTGAACTTAAATCCGACAAGAAATTATCCATCCAATCCGTAAATAGTGCTTTCAATCTTGATGATTCTAAATTAGATGAGGTTTATTTCCTTTTAGACTTAATTCCCTACGTCGGTTCTGAAATTGAGCTGAAGGGAAAGATTGAAGAAACAGGAGACAATAAGCATTATATTGTGCTTAATGATAAGGTTAAAATTTTGCTTTCTATTCATTATAGTTTTATCAAAAATGCTATCAATAAAACTGTAATTATTAGAGGAAATCTTGCATATTTTTATAGTAATTCCAAGAAGCCATTAAACGCCAGTTTGCTATCATCCTCTGACACTGGCGGACTGATACTCTTGAACACAAAAGATGTTAAAATTCTGTCAGAAAAAGAGATTCATGATATTTTATTGCCATGTGTCAAAAAAAATCCCGATTTGACCATTTGGCGAGCCAGAAAAAGCTTTATAACTGGCTTCTATCAAGATGCCGATGAAATCTCTTTCAGAAATTTTATCATAAACATGATGAAAGAAGATGCCGCAGAGAAGAATAATCCTCACAGATCCCGGTGAATAATTAAACCTGTTTAATACTGTTCCTGTGATTTTCCGGCTCTTATGATTGCGCAGCAATCCTTGGAGTGCGGCGCTCCCGTGCCGCTTTGGATCTGCTCTAATTATTCCATCCCCGGTATCAACTGAATATTCACGACGTCATACCATATCCAAAGCGGCGCAGGGTCGCCGCAGTCCAAAGTCAGGCTTTGCCTGACGAAAGCCGGGATTTAGTAACCGTTTAAACCGTATGGAAAGATAAAATATCGTATGTTCTGTTCCTCCGGAACTTGTCTATTTAGGGACGTTCATACAACGGATTGAAATCCGTTGCTACAAAACGGAGCGTTCCTATGGAACTCATGCTAATGATAAATGAAAAGATCGGCAGTTACGCTTTTCACTTGGACATTGGATATTTCCCGCCTCGCGGGATCCCGGTTTACGGGACCGGATATTGGATATTGAGTATTTGGCTGTTCTGTTGGATATTGGATATTCTCTTGCCCTTCGGGATCCCGCTTTGCGCCTTTGTGTCTTCGTGCGAGAATATGTTCAATACCGGATGCCTGACAAAAGGACTAATCCGCCGGAAAAATTACTGCTGTCCGGCGATTATTCTTTGAATGCCGGGTTTGACATCCCGCAGGATAAAGTCCAGCGCGGCGAATACTGTCAGGATTACCAGCGCGGCCAGGAGCAGCCAGGGACTGTTTGAATAGTACAGCAGCATGAAAACTCCGGCATACAGCATGAATTTTTGGTCATGCAGGAAAGATAAAACAATCCCGGCACACAGGACAAGCGCGATTATGCCGCAAAGGTAATCTCCCGGAATCTGCGCCGGCAGAACGATCCATTTGAAATATAGCGGCTGATAGAAAAATATGCTGACGGCAAAAATGGCACCCAGGCATGAGACTTGAACGCGATTCAATGCTTTCCATGGTTCGGCGCAGACAAAGGCGGCGAGCAGCGGCAGATAAATGCTTAAAATAAAACGGACAGGATCGGTGCCGGTGGAGATATGGCCGCAGAAGAAAATGGCGGTCGGGGCCGCCATCAGGATAAGAAAATTCCGGCAGTATTCAGCTTTGCAGAAAATCATTCCCCAGACGCCCAGGACAAAAAACAGAAAATTGCAGCCGAGCAGGAATTTTGTATGCAGCGGCAGCATGGCCGGGACAAAACCTCTTTCCGTGCCGTTTCCGACCAGTACATACGGGAAAGTGAAAAACGATCCGACATGGAGTTTATTGAAAACAAACTGCACCGCGAACGCCAGTATAAAACAGCTGAAACTGACGGCAGTATAACGCACGATCTGCGGCCATGTTTTCCAGCGGTAATTCAATCTGAACCAGAAAATAAAGGCGAGCAGCGGCGCAAAAAAAATGTTGTTCAGCCGGACCAGGCAGGTAATCCCGAATAACGCGGAAACCGCCACGACCAGCGACCAGCGCGGTGGCATAAACAAGGCCAGTGAAATGGTTAAGAAAACAAAAAAAGTTGAAGAGGTGTCTATCAGGTCATTATAACCGAAAGCCTGGTGTAAAGAGTAAAGCCGCCAGCTGAAATGAAATTGCGGCAGACCGATAAGCGCACCAAATATCTCTTTATCAAAATCCTGAATGTTAAAATAAAAGAGCGGAATGATTATCCAGAGCAGCACCGCCAGAAAGGCTTTGAACTCCGAGCCGCAGACTTTGCGGATGATAAAGAATCCCATGACGAAGCACAGCGGCATCAGCACAAAGCCGTTGAAGGCGGAAAGCTGCGGGGCGACATCCAGGAATGATTGGGCCGCCGGAAACAGCCAGACAAGCGGGATGTAGACGAAACAGGTGCCGACCGACCGGTCCCACGGATTGCTGAAATTGAGATTTACGATATCTTTGGCCATGTTGAAATAAGTATTGCCGTCAGGCGCCAGCGTGACCAGACTGCTGTCGCAGGCCAGCATGATAAAGAGCTGAAGATATCTGGTCAGCAGCAGCAGCGCCAGCAGTCCGGCGGTCTGTTCCAGCGGTGAAATCTTTTTCAAGCCGAGCCGCAGAGTCTGCTCCGGGAAAAAATTATCACCGATGAAATAAAGCGCGATGACCAGAATAATCAGGCCGCAGATTACCGCGGCGGCTGTATAATTAAAATTATCCGGCGGAACCCGGTCTATGGTTGTTTTTCCGCTTTTGCTGACGATCCTGAGTTCTTCGCATATCCAGCCCTGCTGTCCGTTTGCGAGTTTTATTTTACTGAAATCGAAGTACCGTCCGAAAGGATGCTGGCGGAACATATAGCGCTGGGTAGCGATGATGTCATATTCGACATTGCCCGGCGTCAACGTAATGACTTTGGCGCCGATTTCCGGCGCGGCGAGAACAGGAGTGTCCCGTTCCGGATACAGCGTCGCTCCGGCGGCGGCGCAGGCGAAAATCAGCAAGGAGATTATCCCCGTCAAAAACTTATTCATTAAACGTTTACCAGAATTTAAATGGTTGATACCGGCTATAACATTAATATAATGTGAAAACAGGTGATTTCTATTCAATAAAGAAATGCTATCTCGCACAAAGACACAAAGGCGCAAAGAAAAGTGAAATCCGGCATTATTTATTTCATAAAATACGAACCAATTTTCAAAATCTTCGCAATCCATGTTAAATTTTCAGCAGTGCAGAGTATATATTATGGCGTAATTTAAAAACAGGTGACTTACATGAAAGATCAGAAGTTTAAATTTGTCATAATTGGAACGGGCAATATTTCCGCCACTTATTATAAGGCGGTCGGCAATGTTGAAGGCGCGGAAATTGTCGCGGCGGTTTCGCGCAGCGTCCGGATGCCGTCCTGGGCACCGCCGGGCTTTGAAGTCGCGCCGGATCTGGAAAGCATTAAAGCCGATTATGATGCGGTGATTGTGGCGGCGCCCAATGCGATGCACCATGTCTGGGCAGTCGCCGCCGCCGGGCTCGGCAAGCACGTTTTGACCGAAAAACCGCTGGATATCACTATTCCGGCAATGGATGAGATGATTGCCGTCTGCAAAAAATGCGGCGTGAAACTGGCGGTGACCTATCAGCGCAGGCTCAGCCCGGATAACATGATCGTCAAGGAGCTGCTGGAGCAGGGCGCGTTCGGCAGGGTTTTCGCCGCTGATCTGAGCGTCAAATGCTATCGCGACCAGGCCTATTACGACAGCGCGTCGTATCGCGGCAATAAAGCGCTGGACGGCGGCGGCCCGTTTATTCAGCAGGCTTCACATAGTATTGATATCTATGCCTGGTTTTTCGGGAAGCCGGTGAAGACGGTCAGCATGCTGTCCACTTTCATGCACCGGATGGAGGGCGAAGATCACGGCGTGGCGATTTTGAAACATGCCGACGGCATGATCGGCTCCATTATCGCGTCAACCGCGGCATATCCCGGCTTTCCGCCGGAAATGGCCATCCATACCGAAAAAGGTTCGCTGGTGTTAAAAAACGACATTATCTCCACCTGGGAAATCAAGGGGATGAACAACCCCGGCATTTCTACCGGAAAGGAAATCCACAGCGGAGCTTCCGGTCCGCTGGTCAGCAATACCGGCGGGCACGAAGCCGTTATTGCCGATTTTATCGAAGCGGTAAGACTGGATAACAAGCCGGCGGTGTCCGGCGAAGACGCCAGGCTGGCCACCGAGATAATTCTGGAAATCTACGATAATAATATGTATTAAGGAGGCAGAATCTAGGAGTCAGAATAAAGCGGTATTACGGAATTACAGCTTAACGGTATTACAGTAAAACAGTAAAACCGTGAAACCGTGAAAACGGAAAGCATGGATATCTATGTGTCCGTGGTTAAAAAGAAGAGTTTCAAAAGAATAATACAGAGGACAGTGTTTTCTCCGTGTCTTTGTGTCTCCGCGCGGGAATCATTTCCGCAATTGCGTTGTCGGGCGTAAAAAAATCCGGAATTTTTAGAAATGGCGGTTTGCTATTTTACAAGGTCTATGTTATATTCTTCGTTCCGTTTGTGACTAATGGTGTATTTACGGAAAAAGAATAAGCATAAATTAACATATTAACGAGGTGTTAAAATGGCACATAAAAAAGGTCAATCGAGCAGCAGAAACGGTCGTGACAGTAATCCGAAGTTTCTCGGAATTAAAGCATACGGCGGCGAAGAAGTCACCTCCGGCAGCATAATCGTACGTCAGCGCGGAACCAGATTCCATCCCGGCAAGAATGTCGGCTGCGGCAGAGATTTCACTCTCTTCGCGCTGGTTGACGGCACCGTTGAGTTCAAGAAAGAAGCCCGTAAAGTCAACGTGCTTCCTCTTGCCTGATCAACGCGGTCAGCAGTAAATTATACAGCCCGGTCTAAGCCGGGCTTTTTTTTCTAAAGAATCATAACACTGGATATTAAAGAATGTTTGTAGATAAAGCTAAAATTTCAGTCAAAGCCGGCGACGGCGGCAACGGCTGCTGCAGCTTCCGCAGAGAGAAGTTTGTTCCCAGAGGCGGCCCCAGCGGCGGCGACGGCGGACATGGCGGCAGCGTTATTCTGCAAACATCCCCCAATGAGCAAAGTCTGGTGGACCTGGTCTTTCAGCGCCATTACCAGGCGAAAAGCGGCGAAAACGGCCGCGGCAAAGACCAGTACGGCAAGAAAGCCGACAATATCGTAATTCCCGTTCCGATCGGCACTGTCGTCAAAGATGCCGATAACGGCGAAATCATTGTTGACATGGACCAGCCGGATATGCATTTTGTCATCGCCGCCGGCGGCCAGGGCGGACGTGGAAATATCCATTTCTCCACCAGCACCAACCGTGCGCCGCGCGAATGCACTCCCGGCCAGCCCGGCGAAGAGCGCAAGATTGAACTTGAACTAAAAACGATTGCGGACATCGGCCTGGTGGGCTATCCGAACGCAGGCAAATCCACGCTGCTGCGCGCGGTCTCCCATGCCCGTCCGAAAGTCGCTCCATATCCCTTTACCACTCTGCATCCGGTTGTCGGCATGGTCGAATTCCCGGACTATTTCAAAATGTCCATGGCGGATATTCCCGGACTGATTGAAGGCGCGAGTGATAATGTCGGACTCGGACATTCATTCCTGAAGCATATTGAACGTACTCATGTACTGGTCTATGTGCTGGACACGGCAGGGGTTGACGAGCGCAATCCCTGGGAGGATTTCGAACATCTCCAGAATGAACTTGAGCTGTACATGAAAGGCTTATCGACGCGTCCCGCGATCATCGTAGCCAACAAAATGGACTTGCCGCAAAGTCAGGAAAATCTGGCGATGCTGAAGGAATCCCTCAGTTCATCCTGTCTGGAAATCATTCCGGTCAGCGCCGAACAAAGCGA
Source organism: uncultured Lentisphaeria bacterium (assembly GCA_903840185.1). GTDB lineage: Bacteria > Verrucomicrobiota > Lentisphaeria > Victivallales > Victivallaceae > CAIPAT01. The sequence goes on from CAIMFA010000418.1 coordinate 6,974, forward strand.
CAATATCAGTTTTCTGGTTTCACGACTGCGCGAAATGGTCGAGAAATACCGGTAACTGTTCCGCAAATAATTCCGTTCTCAATCTGAGATTTATCCCCCAGATGGAGGGCTTGCCCTGTTCTCCGCGGCTATGGACTTAACCGGCTGCGCCGTGACTTTAACCACGAAATGCACGAAAATTCACGAAAAAAAGCCAATACAGTTTTACCACAGAGGACGCAGAGCACACGGAGGAAATACAAATACACTTCACCATGAAGAACATGAAGTTAATGAAGTTAAAC
>CAIMFA010000419.1 GCA_903840185.1 uncultured Lentisphaeria bacterium
AATACGAACCAATTCTCAAAATCTTCGCAATCTATGTTTAAATTTTCAGCCGTGCAGAGTATATTATTTTCTGAATACCAGGAGATTTTCTATGAGATCACCGGACGCTCAAGTGGCGGCGGAAAATAAAGAGACAGGCCTTTACGCTTTTTCGCTGAAAGGCTTTTGTTCATGGCGGAATTTTGCCATGCTCTTTCTGATTTGCGGATTGTCGCTGTGGATCAATCTGCGCGGCATCACTATCGGGCTGCCATCCGCCGAACGGCTTGATGTGGCGCTCGGCGGCGCCGCCGTAATGGAGAAAAAGCTTCCTGAAATCCGGGCGGCGGTCGCGGCCGGTCTTGGCACACGTTCGGAATTCCTGCAAAAAACAAATCCCGACAATTTCCGGCAACTGGCATATTTTTCGCCATATTTCGACCAGATCAGAACATTCAATCCGGATGAATTTTACATCTTCAAGGCATTGAGGAATATGTCCGAAACAAAGAGTATCAATCCGGGATGCTACATTTACGGACCCTTCTATGTGTATCAGATCGGGGCTTCCCTGGCGGTTGGCCGGGCAACCGGTGTTATCGGACCGGTAAAAGATTCATTTTATTACCTGACCCATCCGGAAGAGTTCGCGCCATTTTTCCTTTGCGGCCGGATTTTCTCCGCGCTGATGTCAACGTTGACGGTCGCGGTGGCGTTTCTGATCGGCTACCGTATCGGACGGCTGCCGCTGGCGGCTTTTTCCTCTTCGCTGCTGGCGTTTATTCCGCTTTTTTCACTGGCGTCGAAATTTATCAAAGCCGACAGTATTACGACATTCTGGACTTCGCTGGTTATTCTCTTTGCCGTGCCGCTGCTGGTGCGGTCCAACTGGATTTATTATATTCTGAGCGGAATTTGTGTCGGTCTGTCCGCCGGCTGCAAGTATCCGGCGGCGCTCAACGCCTCTTATTTGGTCATGTTTCATCTGTTTCGCCGCTACCCGGAAATCTGCGCCGGAGGGAAAAAGATTGTCAGTGACGACTGGAAGCTTGTTGCCGCCGGCGGATCTTCCGCCCTGGCATTTCTGCTGGTCTGTCCATCGGTCATACTGGACTGGAAGACATTCAGCGGCGATCTGAAATGGATTGAAAGTGCATCGCGTGCCGGCAGTGTCGTTGTCAATGTTTATGAGTCTCTGATCTGTTACAGTTATGACGCCATGTTTTATACCGTGGGAATACCGGGTGCCATCGCAATTGCGGGCGGCCTGATTTTGTGCCTGTGCAAACCGGAAAAAATCTGGGTCGGCATGTTCCCCGCAATTATATGGTTTCTGGTTATCGCCGGACTGGGGTCGGAAACGTCGGATGCATACCTGCTCCCGGCGTACATTCCGCTTTGCCTGATGGCCGGCCGGTTCGTATTTTATCCTAAGAAACAAATCTTCTGTTCCGCGGCGGCGATTATAATTATTATCAGCACTTTCAGCTATTCGCTGGCTTACGCCAATGTCGCCATGGCGGAGAATGTCCGCACTACTGCGGCAAAGTGGATCAACCGGAATATCCCGGCGGGCAGTACGATTGGCAGCGTACTTTATCCGGTAAGCTATCGCGCCCCGATGGTCAGTCCGGAAAAATACCATCTGGTGAATTTACACACTAACGGATTCAACGCTTTTGCGAAGGCGGATTACTATTGTAACAGTTCGTTTGACTGGGACGGGCAGAACTGGTATGGCCGGGTGCTTTACGGCGATAAAACATCGTTCACGCCATGGACAGAGAAGATAATTGAGTTTGAAAATGTGCCGCGGGCATTTTTCGGCCTGCTGCCGCTCAACCGGAATCACCGTTTGAACCATTACTTTGAAGTGGTATCTCCGGTAATTACGATCTACAAAAATGAAAAGACGGCCAAAACAGAGGGAAAGTAAATGATAAATTATACATCACTCGATGAGTTGCGCAAAGCCATCCGCGACAAAAAAGACTCGATTGCGTCCAAGCGCAACGAGCGGATAAAAAGCAATCCTTACTACTACGGCCGGCTGCTTAATTCATTGAAATATATCGTGCCGCCGGGAGCGAAGGTATTGCATGTCGGCTGCGGTACCGGGTATATATTGAACAGGCTGGAACCAGGGCTCGGCGTCGGCGTGGAAAGTTCTGCTGAACATATCGAAATCGCCAGAAAAAACTATCCTGACTATCAATTTTTTGACCAGGAACTGGAAAACGTTCATGTCGAAGGCATTTTTGATTATATCGTGATCTGTGATATCGAAGATATTGTTGACATCAAATCACTGCTTGATTCGATCCGGAAGAACTGCGGGCGTCATACCAGGGTAGTGGTCAATTACTACAACTACCTCTGGCAGCCGCTGGTGGGGCTTGCGGAAAAAATGCATTTGCGTATCCGCCAGAAGGTGCACAACTGGTTCGCTCCGCCCGATATGAAAAACCTGCTGGTTCACTCCGGATATGACCTGGTAAATACCAAGATGCTGATCCTTTTCCCGTATTACATTCCGCTGATCTCAGGGTTGCTGGACCGTTTTCTTGCCCGGCTGCCGTTCTTCCGTATTTTCACCATGAGCCGGCTGGCGGTAGCCAGGAGGAATGTTCCGGAACACAAAGACCTGAGAGTTACGATCGTCATTCCATGCCGCAATGAAGTGGGAAACATCCAGAATGCGGTCGAACGCATCCCGCCGCTTGGCGCTCATACCGAGATCATCTTCTGCGATGACAAGTCCACTGACGGCACCGCGGATAAAGTCAGGGAAATGATGCGGCAGTACCCGGAAAAGGATATTAAGCTGGTGGACGGGCCGGGGATATGCAAGGCCGACAATGTCTGGACCGGTTTTGACAAGGCTTCCGGCGATATTATGCTGATTCTTGACGCCGACCTTACGGTTATCCCGGAAGAACTTCCCTACTTTTACGAAGCGATTGCCAAGGGGCGCGGCGAGTTTATCAACGGTTCGCGGCTGGTCTATCCGATGCACGAGGAAGCGATGCGGATTCTCAATATCGCCGGCAATAAATTCTTCTCAATCCTGTTCTCCTATATCCTGGATAATCCGGTCAAAGATACGTTGTGCGGCACCAAAGTGGTCTGGCGCGAGGATTTTGAAAAAATCAAGAAACTGCGCGGCTCATGGGGTATCAAAGACCGCTGGGGCGATTACGAACTGATTTTCGGAGCCGCTAAAAACCACCTGAAAATCATTGATCTGCCGGTGCATTACATGGAGCGGACATACGGCGAAACGAAGATGACCAACCGCATGAAAAACGGCTGGATCATGCTCCGGATGTGCATGGTCTCCCTGCTCAAAATCAAATTTCATTAAGCGCTGGAACTGATATGGACGAACGTCTGGAACACGAAATCGAACACGGCAGGTTCTTGAAAGAACACGGCGCCGCCGAGGTTTGGAACTGGACTTCCCCGGCGGGCAGAATCCGCTGGCAGCGCCGGATAGCAATGCTCACGGCGCATATCCGGCCGGAGATGAAAGTGCTGGAACTGGGCTGCGGCACCGGTCTTTTTACCGCCGGCATCGCCGCTTCCGGCGCGGCGGTCACTGCAATCGACATCTCTCCGGATCTGCTGAAAGAGGCTGCGGAGCAGGTCAAAGCCGGCAACGTTTCTTTTCTGCGCGAAAATGCTTATGACATGTCTTTCCCCGACGCCAGTTTTGACTCGGTTGTCGGCAGTTCCGTACTGCATCATCTTGAACTGGATATGGCCTTGAAAGAAATTTAC
>CAIMFA010000420.1 GCA_903840185.1 uncultured Lentisphaeria bacterium
CACATGGCTTAATAGGCGTATTTTTTTATTTTCAAAATCGTCCATTCAAAAATTTTCCGTCCGGCAATGACTAAGTTTCTCTCATAATTCCACGCCTTTTCAAACATCCGCAATTTCCGAAATATCCCCAAAATTTTAAAGTAAACAAACTGTTCCCCTCTCCGCAGACGCTAACCTAAAAAAACTTAATGGAAACGAGTGTGTTTTTTTATGTTTTGTCGGGCATCAAATTGTTTCGTTTGCATTCATGCTTCTCCTGTCATCCAACCCAAGCCAATATTCATTCATTTTCTGACCATTTATAACTAATCGGTAATTTATCAAGAACTTTCGGTAAATTTTTAAACGAGCTTCGTATAATAAGACATGCAAGTAGGAGAGGTTTCTATTTTTGCTGATAAAACGAGGAGGATTGATTATGATTGAGACAGGAAACGGGAAGTATTACACGACCAAAGAGATTCTTGAACGAATACAGGTTTCAGAAACAACGCTGAAGAAATGGCTGATAAAGGGAAAAATTCACAGAGTTAGGCTTGGAAATAAAAGGTACTTTCACGAATCGGAGATTGACAATTTGTTTGCTGTTGCCGCTGTCGCGGCAGCGACAGAGGAGAGCCAATGAGTAACGATATTATTGAAATTGCCATAGAAAAATATCGGGCAACCAGACCTAATACTTTTATCTGTCCCAATGCCGCTTTAGCCGATTTATCCAAGTCAGTCCTTAACGGTTTTGGCGTGTTTAACATTGAGCGAAAAGGGTACAGGGTGAATGAGGTTATTTCTATCTATGATGACAAGACAGATTTGCCATATAAATGGCAATCTTACAGCGAACTGGACAAGATAACACATGATGCGGTTGTCTCTCTTTATATGGATGGGAACAGGGTGCTTTCACTTGATATGCTATGCAGAACCATAACAGGCAAAGACAATGTTTCTACTGACCATAAACAGGCAGTTAAAGAATCGCTCATCAAATTGATGGGAACCATCATTCAAATCAAAGGCACATATCAGGGCAAGGAATATACCCCATTCACCGGCAATCTAATCTACGCAAAAATAGTCACCGTAAATATTAACGGACAGATTATCGAGGATGCGATTGAGATATTAGACAGACCGGTTTTATATAGTTATTCTCAGTCAAGAAATCAAGTTCTGTCCTATCCTGTTTCCTTACTGTCTGCTGGAGGTAAATCTAGCACAAGGGCAACGATAACTAAACACGTTATGCTGGGGCGAATTGAACGGATAAAAAATTCTAGAGAGCGCATAAAAAATCCTAAAAACCGCATATCTGATTGTATCACTTATGACGCTATTTATGACGCAGCAAAAGCGAGAACCAAAATAGAAAAACAAAGGGTCAGAAACCTGATTCATAAGCAACTGGATGACCTGATTCAACAGGAATATATAATCGGTTATAAAATCAAGTCAGAGAACTACAGTCGCTATCATTCTATACAGATTCTTTGCAAGGATACTCCCCTAGAAATGATACCTGACTCCCCTAAAAGTGATACCATACCCCCTAGAAGTGATACTTTAGCACCCACAAAAACAGCACCTAAACAATTAACAAATAAGGAGTTACAAGAAATGACAAAAACCCTATAAGAATACATAAGTATTATACCGGTCATTCCGGCATTAAGCCGGAAGACCAAAAAGCAGGAAAACGAAAACGAAATACAAACAGCCAACAGCCTACGGATAAAAGGAGGATTGATAGTAGGCGAACAAAGAACAAAGACAGCCGGATAGATGATGGATAGACATTTCTATTGAATGCTCCCTCTTTTGTTCGTATGCTGTCGCTGCCGCGACAGCGGCAGACAGATAGATTAGTGTACCGAAAAATTAATAAATTATGGAGAAAAAAACATGTCGAATTTAAACGATGATTTTAAGAGAGTGGATTTGTTGCAGTACGTTGAATTAAATTTCCCATGCAAGACGGTGAAATTAAACGACAAGGAAACAAGGGTCAATCCGTGTCCAGCTTGCGGTCACAATGATTGTTGCACCGTATACACGGACACGAATACTTTCAATTGCTTTTCTGGGGCTTGTACTGCCGCCGGAACAGTATGCGATTTAATGCTTGCAACAGGTCAAGCCTCAAGTGTAAAGGATGCCGCAGACAAGCTTGGTCTGAACGCTGATTATAACGATTCAAAGGCATCGCCATCGAATAATATTGACAACCCAGAGACAACCTCCGGCAATAAATTAACCGATGCCATAAAGAGGGCTGCCACTAATCATGCAGATAGAATCGCAAAGCGTGAATCTTACTTTCTTAACCGTGGATTGAAAGCCGATATTATAACAAAGTACGGTCTGAAGATTGACGGCGACAAAGCATTACTGCCGGGTGGAATTGTCAAGAATATAGACACCGGAGACTACATGAATCCGGCAGGACAAACACCGCCGACACTCAACGCTGAGCATTTACAGTCTACAGGGGTAGTTTATGTCGGAGAAGGTGCTTTTGACGCTCTTTCTCTCGAGCAACTAGGACAGAAGGCTATCTCAATTAATAGCGTGTCCAACGTTGCAAAGTTCATTGAGCAACTCAAAGAATCTAAGACTACATGTACAATAGTTTCAGCATTCGACAATGATGACGCCGGACAAAAAGCAACGGAGAAACTGAGAGACGGTTGCAAGGCGTTGAAAATTCCGTTTGACGTATTCAAAGTCCACAAATACAAAGACGTGAATGAATGGCTCGTATCTGATTTAAAAGAGTTTGAAGCTGCTGTTGCTAGATTTAATGTATCAATTAATGCAATCAATATTAACCGTGCTGATTGCTTTGATACGTTCCTTGCGACAAGAAAAACACCCCGGAGTTATATTAGTACAGGATGGGGTGAATTAGACCGGGCTTTGGGCGGTGGTTTGGTGGCAGATACTTATTGTATCGGGGGGACTCCCGGCGCAGGAAAATCAGCGTTTGTATTACAAATATGTCAGGCTATATCAAAGACAGAGATTCCAGTTTTATATTTCAGTTTGGAGTTGTCAGAGGATGAAATTGACGCAAGGAATACAAGCCGCTTGACCTACATGAATGATAGCGCATCCTTTTTATCCGCATTGAAAATAAACATGGGGAATCTCGATGATGACCAGTGGAAGATTTTGGATGGCGTAACGCCGGAATATAAGGCAACATTCAAGAATTTCCATATTGATACATGCAAGAGAGACCGGACTGTTTCTTACATTGCGGAGACCGCTACAAGGCATAAGACTGTCTCCGGACAAAGTCCGGCAGTGGTCGTGGATTACTTGCAGATTCTGCAAACATCAAATAACAGGCAAACCGATAAGCAAACCATTGATGACGCTATTACGGAATTAAAGCGATTGTCCAATAGTTTGAATATGCCTGTGATTATCATATCATCCCTTAACCGTGCAGGGTACGATAAAGGCGATTCAATGGCAAGTTTTAAAGAATCAGGCTCCATTGAATACAGCGCAGCCGTGGCTATGAATATCATGCCGTCTAAGAAAGGTAAAGACCAGCTTGAATTAAGACGAAATGGAGAGCCTACGCCATCCATTGAAACGGAACTCCAGATTGTAAAGAATCGGCATTACATTACAGGGACGGTAACGTTTGATTTCTTCGGAGCCGGAAACTACTTCAAAGAACAAAGCCTTCATGACAAGATGCGATGTAAATAATTTGCTGACAGGTGGTATAATATAACAAGCAGTAATCAGGTATCATAATATGAAAATCAGTTTGATTCACTGCCGTTTATTTTTCCATGTTCCTTTATGGTTTTATCGCCGGAAAGGAACTTTCCATTTTATCCGCATATCCCATTGTTTAAAAATATCGAAATCTATTTTCAATTCAGCGTCTGAGTTTCCCAAAATACCGTCATATTGTTTGTGTGCTTTCGAGAAAAATAGGAATTTGAATTTACC
>CAIMFA010000421.1 GCA_903840185.1 uncultured Lentisphaeria bacterium
CCAGGAGCTGACCTGCGATGGAATACCGGTTTATGAGCACGTCGCCAAGCTCGCCCAGGAAAAATGGAATTACAACCGCAATATACTGCTGGTAGTCGGGGCGACCTTCCCTGAAGAACTAGGCCGTGTGCGCGCCATCTGTCCGGAAATACCGTTTCTGGTGCCAGGCGTGGGAGCGCAGGGCGGGGATGTTCAGAAAGTTATCGAAAACGGGCTCTCTGCTGACGGACTCGGTTTGGTCATTAACTCATCCCGCGGGATCATTTACGCCGACAGTTCTGCTGAATTTGCCAAAGGAGCAAGACAGGCAACCATCGAACTGCGCGATCTGATCAATCAGTTCAGGTAAAAATCCCGAAACGGTTGCAAAACCGTTTTCAGCGGTTATTGTTTCATAGATCGAAGGTATTTCAAACTTCGGCAGCATGAACACAAACACAGGAGGAGGCAAATATGGCCAGCGTAAAACTCTACAAGAAGACCGGGGACAAGAAAGCCGTCACAATTCAGACCAGTCTGGAAGACAACTTCGGTTTTATCCCGGAGGTTTTTCAAGCCATGGGACGCAGCGGGGATTTTCTGGACAGCATGCTGAAGCTGGCCGATGCCGCCGGCAAGAACCTGGATCCCAAAACCAAAGAACTGATTGCGCTGGCGGTCAGCGCCGTCAACGGCTGTCAATACTGCGTGGAAGCCCACCGGGCAATGGCGCTTAAAGCCGGAGTCAAGGAAGAGGAGATTACCGGGGCGCTGGAAGTCGCGGCAATGATGAGCGCGTTTAATAATTTCAACAAGGCAGCCGGCCTGAAGTGCGACATTAAAGCTAAGAAGTAACATATTCATCAAGCCGTGCCTGTTAACTGGCACGGCAAATTTATGGCAGCATGTCAGTAAAGATTCAAATCGACTGGAAAAGCATTATCTACCGCGGGGTGGAGTCTGAAGAACTCGACTATAAAGCGGCGCTGGACTGGCGCAAGCTTAACCGCGGCAGCAAAGCAAAATTCGTCCGCCACTGCCTGGCGATGGCCAACACCAAAGGCGGCTACATCGTAGTAGGCGTCGGCGAAGATTCTGCCGGACAGCCGTCGCTGTTTACCGGGCTTACCGGAGAGCAGGCCAAATCATTTGATCCGACGACCGTCGGCAACTTCATCAACAAATATGCCGACCCGGAAATCGATTTCACGATAGAGCGCCCGATTGTTGACGGCAAACGTTATGCGATCTTCGTCATCCGGCGTTTTTCCAACATTCCGCATGTATGCAGTTACGGTTTCGAGAATGAGCTGCAGCAGGGAGTCTTTTACATCCGCACGGCGGACGCCTCCAGCAGACCGGCCTACCGGGCCAGTGAAATCCACGGCATCATTCAGCGGGCGCTGCGCAATCAGCGGGAAATACTTGGACGGATGATTCGCGGTGTGCTCTATGAAGAGCGGGTGACTATCGAGCAGAATGCCAAGAGCCATTTTGCGGAGGAGCGGGCCCATTCCAGGACATTCTTCGACCGCAGGAGCAGCGCGGACGGAGTCACCGGCATCAGGATCGATATTATGGTGGCGCCGCCGCAATACATCCCGGAGAAATTCAGTCTTTCCGAGCTGAAACGGGCTTTCGCCGATGTGATCTCGCTGCAAACCTCAAGCAATTTTATTTCCGAAGCGGAGCTGGATGAAAGTTATTTCTCAAATATTTCGCTGCGCTGCATGCCTGAAAGAGGCAGGAAACTGTGGCAGATGTTCCAGTCCGGCATGTTTCATTATATCAGCGTCTGGAACGGTTCCGGCAAAACAATAAAATATCCTGAACTTGTCAAGTTTTTTGCCGAGGCGGTCAGTTGTTTCAGCCAGTTGTATTCCGAGCTCGGGTACTACGAAGAACTGCTGGACATCAGGATCGAAATTGACCATGTGGAAGGCGTAATGCTGACCACTACCCCTGAACCGCTGAAGAAGCTTGACCGTGAATCCGACTGCATCTGCCGCATTCCGCAAATCAAAATTCAGCTCAACCGGACGGCGGCGGACATGGCGAGCGGCTACCTCGATCATGCTGCCCGGATAATTCTGGAGGTTTGCGAAAGATTCAATCTGCCGGAAGGACGGCACCGCAAACTGAACGATACCATAAGGAAATATCTGGAAAAGCGCCGCTGAAAATTACGGGTTTAAGCCTTCCAGGAAGTACATCGTGATCAGACCTTTGCCTTTGACCTCAACCGAGCCGCGCTCTTTGAAGATGAAATGTTCGCGGGCAAGGGTATATGTTTCGCTGGAAACGTTGATTTTATTGGGTTCGGAATAATGCTCCATCCGGGCGGCAGTATTGATTGTATCACCGAACACGTCGTAGATATATTTTTCTATGCCGACAATTCCGCCGACCACTCTGCCGGAATGCACGCCCATGCGCATCTGCCATTTCATCTTGTGGTTCTGATTGCGCTTTTCGAGAAATTCCATGCATTCAAAGGCGGCCTTAAGAACATTACATGCATGTTTTTCATCCGGTTCCGGCATGCCGGATACGCTCAAATACGCGTCGCCGATAGTCTTGATCCGTTCACAATGGTTGCGTTTGAATATCCGGTCAAAGCCGGTAAAAATATCACTTAACTCGCAAATGACGTCAGCCGGGTCAATCGTGCTGGTTAATTTAGTAAAATTGACGATATCGGAGAAAAATACCGTAACATTATCAAAACATTCAGGAATGCTTGACCCTTTTTCCTTCAAGTCATTGGCCACGCGTTCCGGCAGTACGTTGAGCAGCAGGCGGTCGGAACGCTCCTTTTCCTGCTCGACCTGTTCTTTGAGTTCCAGCAGTTGCAAATTGGCTTCCGCCATTTCCAGTTTCTGCCGTTTGAGTTCCTCCTGATGTTCCAGCAATTTCAAGTTGGCTTCCGCCATCCTGAATTTCTGTTCCTCTTTTTCCTGCATCGGCCGCAGGGTGGAATGTAAAAACTCTTTTTTCTCTTTATCGTATTTCTGTTTTTCGTCTTCCAGAAGCTTATCCGTTTTTCCGCGCATGCATATGATCGTGGCCAGATTAGTGGCAATCAGCATCAGGATAATAATGGCAACAGTTAAATAACTAATCGTCATTTCATGATTCTTTCAAGGGTTTCGCTTCAATTACAATCCGAACAATAGCTATACTATATTGCGTAAAACAAATGAATAATAGCGCCTGAAAAGATAAAAATCAATCTTTTTTATGCAGGGTTATTCCGCTATGTCATATCACTTTTACTTGTGAATAAAATCTGAATGAATAAAAAATAATAAATTGTTGCTTTATTTTGCCATCCGGGATATATTAAGTTATAATATGCCGGAGATAAATTAATGGATTACGCCAGAGTAGAAAAATTTATTTTAGAGTTGCTGGAGAAAAAGCTTTCAGATAAATTGTACTACCATAGTGTCAACCATACCTGTAAAACTATTAAAGCTGCTGAAGAGTTCAGCCGGGCGGAAGGCCTGCCTGAAGAAGAGATAACCATCCTTAAAACGGCTGCTCTCTTTCATGACTCGGGCTATTTACGGATGCCGGTTGACAATGAACGGATCGGCACGGAAATCGCCAGAGATATTCTGCCGGAATACGGTTATACTCCTGAGCAAATTGAAAAAATATGCCGTTTGATACTGGCAACAAGGATGCCCCAGAAGCCGGAAAATCTTGAAGAGCAGATCATCTGCGACGCTGATTTGCAGTACCTGGGCACTGAAGAGTATGTAAAACTGTCAGCGCTGCTGAGAAAGGAAATGAGCTTTTACAATATCTCGTTTACCGATCAGGAATGGCTGGATTTTCAGATTAACTTCTTGAAAAGCCATCACTATTTCACCCGCTCCTGCAGGCAGTCAAGAGATGCGGTAAAAGCCGGCTACCTGAAGAAGCTGATTGAAGCAAAAGAATATTCAGTAACAGAATAATTAATATATTTAAGACCAACTTAACAAGGAGCGAAAAATGGAAAAATTATATGGAAATGTTGAATATGAAATAATTGCGCATATTGCAGAAGGCGGCATGGGCTCTGTATGCAAAGCACTGGCAAAGGGTTTGGAGGGTTTTGAAAAAGTCGTTGCCATTAAAACTTTATTAAGCTGCTATTCTGATGATCAGAAATTTGTTGACCGTTTTATTGAAGAAGCTAAACTGGTAGCCAACTTGGTACATGAAAATATCGTGCAAATATATCAGCTGAGCCAGTATAACGATCAATACTTTTTCGTTCTAGAATATGTTGACGGCATTTCGCTGTTCGATTTCATGGAATTCCACAATAAGACCAAGACGCCCTTCCCGCGGAACCTTGCTGTATTTGTAGCCGCCCGGGTGGCGCGCGGCCTGGCTTACGCGCACAGCCGTAAAGACTCTTTCGGGCAGCCGATGAATATTGTCCATTGCGACATCTGTCCGCACAATGTTCTGATTACATCGGAAGGTCTGCCGAAAATCACCGACTTCGGGATCGCCAGAGCCGCAACTATCTGCAGTGACGATACCATTTCCGGCAAACTGCCGTTCATGTCGCCGGAACAGGCCAATAAAGGCGAGATTGACTTCCGTTCGGATATTTATTCACTCGGGATTGTGCTTTTCTACATGCTTTCAGGGCATACCACGAGAAGACTCGATGTAAAACTCCGGGAAATCCTGCTGCAGGCCCAGGAAAACTATATTGACTGGGAAAAACTGCCGCGCGGACTGGATCCGGAATTGCAGAAAATCCTGAGAAAAATGCTGGCGACAAAACCTGAAGACCGTTATCAGAATACTTCCGAACTGGCCAAGGATCTGGAATATTTCATTTACAAAGACGGATACGGTCCGACCATTGTTACACTGGCAAACTATCTCAGGGAGCAGATGCCCGGCATTTTCTCTGATCACG
>CAIMFA010000422.1 GCA_903840185.1 uncultured Lentisphaeria bacterium
CATTCTATTTTCACAAGAGTTCGTCCTTTTTAAGTTATTAAGCAATCTTAAAATGAACTCTTGTGATTTTTTATCAAGCAGGTTTACTGCTTAGGTCTCCATTTTGGGACGCTACCAATAATTTAACTGCCACAGGAATTTTACCATGAAATATTCACAGGCTCAACAAGGCAGAGTATATGTAATCAGACTCGAAGATGGCGACATCCTCCACGAGTCCATCGAAAAATTCGCCAGGGAAAAATCCATTCACACTGCCACGGTGACCGCAGTCGGCGGCGTTGACAAAGGCAGCCGCCTGATCGTCGGCCCCGATAACGGGCGCGCCGCCAAAATCGTGCCGATGGAATATGTGCTGGACGATGTCTACGAAGTTACCGGCTGCGGGACCATTTTTCCCGATGAGGAAGGCAACCCGATCCTGCACATGCACCTGGCATGCGGACGCAATGAACACACCGTCACCGGCTGCGTCAGGGCCGGGGTCAAAGTCTGGCAGGTTCTGGAAATCATCATCACTGAACTCACCGGCTGTTCCGCCAGGCGCTGCCTTGACGCCGTCACCGGCTTCCGCCTGCTGCGTCCGTAATTTTAGATTACTTAAGCGGCGGGGAGTAAACCCTGACCTCTTTTACCGGAATATCCCCGTCGCCGTTGGCAATAATCTCCAGTGTATGCGCCGTATTGGGCAGCCCCTGGGCCAGAACATAAGAGTTTTCGACGGACGGATCTTTAGATACTTCCGGCTTCCAGGTGTCCAGGCACATGGCGGCAACACTCCATTTCACTTCAAATCCGATCATGGCGTCTGTTTTGGCTTTCAGGTTGTAAAACGGTTTGAGATCTTCCGGCAGCAGCCTGATCCGCCCGGATTTGGAAATAAAAGGCGTCTGGCTGTTTCCCGCTCCGTCATTGCCGGTAATGCTGCCGGTGACTTCGTAGGAGAAAGTCCTGCAATCCTGGCTGACTTCGGTAATTTTGAACGTCCAGTCTTCGGCAATCGGGTTGTCACCCATAGTGACGCGCTTGATCGCCGGACGGCTTTTGACGATATCCCGCGAAGGCCTGGACGCCGCATAAACTCCGGGAAAACTTGACGGGGACTTTCCGTCAATGAGGATTTTAGCGGAACCTGGTCTGCCCTTGAAATCCGGAGGGACAATAACGTCAACCCGGTTGCCCTGGAATTTTAGTTTCAGGCAATCCCCCGCCTGGGTCCCGGTAACACCGGAACCGGTATTTTTCCAGCCGCCGCCGGAAAGCACAATCTCGTCCTGGCTTTCCTCAAAAAACCGCCTGGCCTCATAAGTTTTCACCTGATCGAACCAGCCGCCGTTGAACAGCGTATTGAACTGGAAATGTTTCAGGATCATTTCCGCCAGCAGCTTTCCGCCCATGTCGTTGGGATGAATGGCATCGCTCAGCAGATCGCTTCTTTTCAGATGGTAATATTTCAGGTAGCGATTCCATTCCTCGCGAAGATTGACAAACTCGCAATTGTACTTCTGCGCCAGATATTTGTAATATTCCGACTCCTCGGACTTCCTGTCCTGGTCGGGACTTTCGCAGGGGTGATGCGGGAAGGTCAAAATCTCCGCAGTCGTATTTTTCCTGATATTGTAAAAGATGCGCTCCAGCTCCCCGGTATGCATCCCTTCGTAAACATGGAACACGATGAGGTCGGGGTAGTACGGGTAGACGTCCTGGGCGGCGCAGCGGACCAGAATCGGGGCGGTATGTCCGCCAATGGCCAGATTTTTTACCTCGATGATCGCATTGGGATAGCGTTCGCGCAGTTCTTTTTCGATAATGGCATACCAGTTGCCGGCCACAATTGACTGTCCGTAGAACAGGATTTTAACCTTGTTCCGCTTAGATGCAGTGCTGGATTCCAGCAGGCTCATGGTGCGTTGAATGCGCGAACCGTAGAATTTCTCCAGCGGCTCTTTCAGCGGCGGCGGCATTCTAACATACGAATAATGGTAATCGAGCGTGTCGGGAAAATCCCATACGGCGGCGGACGGTTCCCGCACAATGGAAACCTTGATGTCTTTCACCGCCTCCATCTTCGAATCCAGCAGTTTACAATACATCCCGGTATCGTTGCGGTAGTTGTCCACCCTGACCAGCAGCTGATTGTCGCCTTTCTTCAAATCGAGTTCCACCATATCCTGCAGCGTGCGGGAATGAACTCCGCGCTCGTAGAAACCTGACCCGGCGGGTTTGCCGTTTAAATATACTTTAAATGAATCATCCGAACCGATAACCATATTAACCTTTTGCGCCAATGGTGATTCCAGCACGCAATACGCGTACCCGGCGGAATAATCCAGGGGCCTGCCGCCCTTTGGAGAGTCACCAACCAGATTGAAATATCCGTCCGTCAGACTGACGACGCGCCATTGAAATTCCCGGTGACTGAACTTGAATTTCTGTCCGCCCGCCGGTGCCAGCGACGCTTCGTCCGGCAGCAGATCATCCTTCAAAGTCTGCTGAAGGTTTTCCATCCCGTTCAGAAATGGAACCTTATCTACAAACAACCACAGCGGTATTTCACCTTTAGCCGTGAGTTCTCTGGTAGTTTTTTCCGTGGTTCCGGCCGCGAAACAAAGCGACACGCTCATGATTAACAACACTGTGAACAATTTAGTTTTCATGGTTTCAGCTTCTTCTCGTATTTTAAATTTATAACCTTATAGAGTATAACTTAGTCAGCTCCAATAACAATTCAAACACTCCGGAACACTATTTCCAAACGCTAAACAGGGTCTTTCCTTTCCCTTTACTTTTAGAATTCAGCACTTCCCCGTCATGATTCTGGACACCTCCGCCCCTCATTTTGGACACCGTTCCAACTCATTTTGGACAAGGCCTAACCACAGAGACACAAAGGCACAGAGAAATCCTTTTCTTTGTTTTTAACAGCCACTCCGACACTTTGGAGACCCGTTGAGCATAATGTTTTTGTTTCCCTGTTTTCTCAAACTTTAGAACTTTAGAATTTTAGAACTTTAGAATTTATACTTCCCCATTCTGGACACCTGTCACCCTCATTTTGGACAACCACTCCGAGGAATTAGAGAGTCGTTGAACAGAACTGTTTTTCACTTTTCTCGCCTTCAA
>CAIMFA010000423.1 GCA_903840185.1 uncultured Lentisphaeria bacterium
AGTAAATTATCCATACTGAGGTGCAGGCCGTTATGCTGGTCGCACTCCATTCCAATAAGCATGAACTCACGGCTGCCATAGGAGGCAAAGACTGGAGCGCCGAAAGCGCGTTGAATGACGTCCAGCTGCAGTGAATTGACACCTTCTGCGGCTGTAATAATGCCGGTCGGTTGATGGCGGAGCGGACGACTGTCGAGGATATGCTGCGCAAGCAGAACGAGGGCATTTGTATAACCAATAATTGTGATCGGACGGAAGCTATTAATTTCAGCAATGCAATGGCGCAACGCGTCGGCCGTCAGGCGAAAGGAACTGACCAGGCGTCTGCGCAAGACGGCATTATGCAAGGTGGTTTTGAGCCGTGCTGCCCAGGGAGGGATGCCAATGGGCTCACCCCAGAGGTAGAATTGGCGTGCGCCATCTTCACAACCCGCCCAAGAATAACCCCGTTGCGAAACTGCCAATCGCCATTCATAACTCCCACGATTGTAGAAGTAGCGCAGGGGCACTCCCGTGGAACCACCGGTGCGCTCGGCATAGAGCCTAGCCCGATCGGTAGCGACCATCTCGTCTAAAAATTGTCGAATCTCATCCTTACCAATGCACGGAATTCGCTGAAAATGAGCTAGAGTGCGAACATCCTGCGGGATCAGGTCGAGTTTTTCCAGGACACCCCGGTGCCAAGCTGTGTGATCGTACGCATGCTGAATGAGTTTTATTAACTCCTGCCATTGCCAGTCGCGCAACTGTTCCGGTGACCACCACTGCCGCGCTTCGGCAGCACGAAACAGTGTTGCAGTCTGGCGCCCACGTACCCATTCGTAGGCTGGCCAAAGCGCTTTCCTGTAGATAGATCCGTAGAGGCTCATAAGTGATAATTGGCCACCGGAGGTGGGAGGGAAACTCACACTGCGATTACTGAGGACACAAAACAGAAGCCTTTATGGGCTTTGTAAAGTCTGTGTGAAACGATCGGTAATCAGCGGTCACTTGTCAGCGGTTGACCGTATAGCCTTGAGGGATGAGGGCAGGGATGTACAGAGTCTGGCATCTTTTATCTGCCTCCACTGTCCAAATTACCCGAGTGCATTGGCCATGAGGACAGTGAAATATAACACGACTACGCTTCCTAAACCAAAATACAATCCGCGCCTAACATCTTTTTTTATGTTTCCAAAGACGACGGAATAAAGTCCATATCTATCACACATGATTACGACAACCGTAATTGAAAGCGACATGACAAGGTACAAAAAGTGTTCATATTGTCGCGACACGAAATACAAAGAGGTCAGGTAGCCAATGACAGCCGAGTATACCCCCGATAGCAGCACGTAATCTTTTGTCGCAATGGGTTTGATTGCATTAATTGCTCGACGCAACTGCACCACGGTTAGGTAAAAAATCATAAACATTGGCAAATACCCCGCCAAACCCAACTCCGCAAGAGTGTGGATGTAGGTATTGTGGCAGACCAAGTGTTCTTCTGAGTTATCCGCAAAATTTTTGTAGCCCACACCAAAAAGCGGGTTGGACTTAAACATTGCGATGCCGTTTCCCCATAGAACCGCACGATCTTTGCCCATCATGCCACCACTGAACCGAGAGGGGGCAAGGACTGTGACTGAACTAACAGCAATCACTATCGTAAGATACCGTTTGAACCCCTTGGTCCGGGCAATTATATACGCGGCTAACATTCCAAAAATTGCCACAATACCGCCGCGCGAATTTGTGGCAAAAGCACCGTAGGCACTGATCCCGCCTCCCGCCAGAGCAAAAATCTGTTGAAGTGGGTTGGACGAAGTCTTAAATAAAACATAGAATAACGGGATCGCAACAATCAAGGCCGTACACAAGTCATTTGGATCTTCAAATGTACCAAAAGCAATGGACTGACGAACATACACACGAACGATACTATCACCTTCACCAATTTCTTTTCGGAGACGGTATAAAGGCGGTTGGTTCCCGAATCCGGACCCCAAATGGAGCTGCATACTGGAATGGATTCCCATCCAAGCAATACAAAGTACGACCGTCCAAAGGAGTATCTTATAATCACTCATCCGATTTATCAGAATGAGAATCATCATAAAAAAAAAGATCACCTTGCCCATCTCTTGAAAGGCAAACCAAACACCACCCAGCCAAAACTTACTGAGATATGACAATATTACACCCACGAGGAATACGACGGCAGCTTTCAACTGTGGGATTCGCTTCCAAACCGATGGAGCCCGCGCTATCAATGCAGGAAAACCAAATACTGCCGTCAGCAAAGAGGCGAAGGTAACTAATTGCCAGTTACGCATCGGCGACCACCAATCTTGCGGTCGAATCAGGATCGTAATGATGTAGACGCTGATGAATATGGCGTTCATGTCATGGCAACAAATAGCGAATCGTCATTCGCAACCGGACTAGCAAACGACCGTGTCCGCTTGTGATTGGGCAGGCAAGATACGAACGCCATAAACTTAGTAGTGCTCCGAACCGGTTGTGGGCCTCAAAGTGCATTCCGGCAACGCCGCGATGCATCCGAGCCAATACAATTCGTCTCCATAGCCAGCGATATTGCAGTGTCGGTAACCCTAGAAATAATCGTTGCAGGGCAACGCAATGGTACCTCTCCATCTTTTCCGCTTGCGAGCTTACACTAGCCGGATGAATTCGGACAATAGTCAGCGGCTCAAGTAATCTGGCAATGGAGAACTGATTGGCAATCCGGCACCACATCTCAAGGTCCTCAGCACCTCGCAGGAGCTCGTCAAACTTCCCCACTATTTCAAAACAGTTGCGCCTGATCAGAGCCCCAGAACCACCACTGAAATGAATGCCATACAACAAGTCTTGCAGGGACATCCGCTGAAACTGCGGCGTACCGGAATAAGTTATCTTCGGGACGGGGAAGGATCCGGATCCCGGACAAGCCGTCCCAGCCGTACTAGACGCGATAATATCTGGAAATAGCTGATGAATTATTAATTGTCGTTCTAACTTCTGTGGATGCCAAGCATCGTCAGAGTCTAAAATGGCA
>CAIMFA010000424.1 GCA_903840185.1 uncultured Lentisphaeria bacterium
AACCACGAACGCATCTTTATGAAAGGCTCCAACTGGGTTCCGCTCGACGCCTTCCATTCCCGCGACCTCCAGCGTCTGGATAAAGCCTTTGAGATTGTCACAGGCCTTAACTGCAACATCCTGCGCTGCTGGGGCGGCAATGTTTATGAATCCGATCGTTTCTATGCCCTCTGCGACGAGGGCGGCATATGCATCTGGCAGGATTTCACCATGGCCTGCGCGATCTATCCGCATAATACCGAATTCAAAGAACGGATGGAGCGCGAAGTCAGAGCGACGGTCAGACGTCTGCGCCAGCATCCTTCGATCATTATGTGGGCGGGCGACAACGAGTGCGACTCCACGTTCGGCTGGTACAACCTTGGCAATCCGAACCGCAACTCCATCACCCGTGAACTGCTGCCTGAAATAACCTGGCAGGAAGACCCGTCAAGGACATTTCTGCCGAGTTCGCCTTTTGTCGACGGCGAGGTCTGGAAGGCTGGCGAACGTTACATCCCGGAGCAGCATCTGTGGGGTCCGCGCGACTCTTTCAAAAGTGATTTCTACAGGAACACCACCGCGCATTTTGCCAGCGAGATCGGCTATCATGGCTGCCCTTCGCCGAAGTCCATCAGAAAATTCATTTCACCGGACAAACTCTGGCCGTGGCGGGGAAATGACGAATGGCGTCTACATGCCTCGTGTCCGACGCACGATTTCATGGGTGAAGACCAGGACTGCCGCAACGCGTTGATGGCCAGGCAGACCAAAGAGCTTTTCGGTATCGTTCCTGACGAACTGGAATCCTTTGCGTTCGCCAGCCAGTGCGTGCAGGCGGAAGCCAAAAAGTTCTTCATTGAGCTGTTCCGCTCCGGAATGTGGAGACGCACCGGGATAATCTGGTGGAACATCATCGACGGCTGGCCGCAGTTCTCCGACGCGATTGTCGATTACTATTTTGAACGCAAACTGGCGTATGACTACATCAAACGTTCTCAGAGAAACATCTGTCTGATTTTCAAGGAGCCGGAAAACTGGGGGCAGGCGCTGGTGGCGGCGAACTCCACCCGCGAACCTTCGGAACTGAAGTTCACCGTGACCGACGTCGAATCCGGAACTGTCCTCCTCTCAGGCGAAAAGCACCTGGAGGCGAACTGCGCGACTGAACTCGGACGCATATCTTTTTCCATGGGCGATAAAAAACTATATCTGATTGAATGGAATGACCGTTTCGGCAAAGGCGTAAATCATTATCTCGCCGGGATGCCGCCGTTCGATTTGGAATGGTATAATAAAGTCATGACCCAAGCTGGACTGCTCAAGGTTTGAAAACGGAATCCGCAATCTTTAGGTAGCAAACCGATATTAATAGCTTGACGCAATAGTTTTTGGAGTTACACTCTGCGCGGTTGAAAATTCAACATATAGATGAATAGGATTGTGGATTGGATTTTTTCGATCCGCCTGACAGGCGATATGAATATCGCCGGAAGCAGGAGCGGAAAAATACGACCGCAAGACATTCATCCCGCGACTGCGGGATTGCGATCTTTTTAGGAGTTGTGAAGAAATAAGTGGTACTTTTATACGCAGGTATTCGGGAGAAATTCCGGCTTCGCCGGAGAGGAGCAAAGCCGCAGCGCTTTGTAACGAGGCGGCGGAACTGGAAGTTCCCCGGAGACCACTGTAGAAAGTGCCAGTTATTTTTGAATGACTCCTTAGTTTGGATTCGCACTCTTCGAGGCTTTCGATACCCCGGTATCGGCAGCCCCTCAGAATACAAACCAATTCTCAAAATCTTCGCAATTTATAGTTTAATTTTCAACCGCGCAGAGTATAATATATATCCGGATATAAAAAAAAATAAGAGGCAAAAATATGCATCCTAAACTTATTGAATCACTGAAACAATTTGAAGCGCATTTCAAGCAGGACCCCCGCTGTCTGGGGATGTATCTCCACGGGTCGATCGGCAGGGGCACGACAGATGAATATTCGGATGTGGATGTCTCGATTGTCATCAAAGATGAAAATTATCCGGAAATACGGCAGGAACTGCGGCCGCTTTGCGAAAAAATATGCGGTCCGATAGCGGCATGGCTGCCTGAAGGAGAAAGCGACGGTTACTGCAATCACGCATTTTTATTTGAACATGAAAAATCAATCCTGCTCTATGATTTTGCCACCATCAAGGAAAGTTTTTTCATCAAAAACGCCGTGCATGAAGACGTGGTACTGTTCAACCGGATGGAAGCAGTGCCCGCCCGGCCGCCGGAACAGACAAGCAGTCCGTTCAGCACCGGAGCTCTTGCACAATACATTACCAATTACTGGGTCTATGTATATCTTATCGGGAAATACACTAAGCGCGAAGATTTGTATAAATTATTATATGTGCGGGATGTCTTGTTTCATACGCACATGAAAGTGCTGAATTATCTGCATCCCGATCATGATTGGGTATGGTGGGCCGGAGAAATACAGAATCTGCCGGATGAAAAACAGCAACAGCTGCTAATTTATTTCCGCGGCGCGGCCGTTAACGATATCTTAGCGGAATTGGAAAAAGAATTAACCATGTTCTCTCTCGACGCCGCCGAAGCATGTAAGAAATACAATCTCCAATATCCCGCACATACAGAAACTGCCGTCCGTCAACATTTAAACGATATGGGCACACTATTATCGACATCATGAGTAGGGAATAAATGATTGAAAATAAAGAATTGAAATGCGGGTTCAAAATGCCGGTGTTCGGCATGGGGACCTGGATGATGGGCGGCAATTCCGAGAGAGATGCCGGCAATAACGGCGATGCCGATGCCGCCGCGCTTATTGCCGGACTTGAACAGGGACTCACCCATATTGATACCGCGGAAATGTATGCCGGCGGTTTTGCCGAAGAAATTGTCGGGCGGGCAATCGCCGGGAGGAAACGGGCAAAACTGTTCATCACCACAAAAGTATGGAATACCAATTTGAGTTTCGACGGAGTGCTGCGCGCCGCCGAAGGCAGCCTGAAGCGGCTTGGCACTGAGTGTATTGATTTGTATCTGGTGCATAAACCCAATGATGATATTCCGTTGAAAGAGACCATTCGGGCGCTGGACAGGCTGC
>CAIMFA010000425.1 GCA_903840185.1 uncultured Lentisphaeria bacterium
GTTCGCACCTGCCGCTGGATGCGCATCCCCGGCTTGGCAACAACGCGCAGCTCGCCGCCGCGCTGGGCTTGAAAAATCTGAAGCCATTTTTTGCCAGCCACGGGCAGCCCATCGGTTTGCAAACAAGTCGGAAAATTTCCCGCGTTGAACTCGCCCAAAAACTGGAGCGCGCCACCGGGGCCAAACCGAAACTCATTCCCGGCGGAAAGGAAATATGTGGTCGCATCGGCATCGTCACCGGTGGTGCCGGTGGTGATTTGGCGTCGGCCGCCGCCGAAGGCGTGGACACCTTCATTACCGGCGAAGGTCCGCACTGGACTTACGCGTTGGCCGAGGAGCTCGGCGTGAATGTTCTCTACGGCGGCCATTACGCCACGGAGACTTTCGGCGTGAAAGCGCTGGCGGCGGAGCTGGCAAAAAAATTCAATCTGCCGTGGGAATTTTTGGATCACCCCACCGGGCTGTAAATTTGTGGCGTTATTTGTAGAGTTGAGCCTGTGGCTCAATCAGTCGGGGCACCGTCTCGACGCTGCAATGTTTTTTTGTTTTCGGGGAATTCCCGGCCCATGAACCGGCTAATTCCGCCGCGGGATTTCCCCAAGCCGCCGGGCGCGTTTCTCCTTCTTGGGGAGACTTGAGTCATTTGGAAAGTGACGAAAGGAGTTCGGCTGAAAGCCGAAAGCCCTCCTGGTCGAGCGAGCGGGAGCGGGAGAGTCAACGCCGGGATGAGGGGGCGCGGTTCATCGGGGGCCGGGGGATCGCCGCCGGTAAGCTTAAATCAGGAAGGGAGGAATTTAGAAAACAGATTCCTGCCTGCCTGCTTTCCTCATAGAGCATTTTCAGACTGTCGCTGCATCGGGTAGGCGGCGTGTTCTCCCTCTCCCTTGTTCCCTACCACTGGGAGTGGTAATGTCTTGTCTCTTTTTTGTATTTCGTGTGTTTCGTGTGTTTCGTGTGTTTCGTGGTAAAAAAAGGCTGTTCTCCGTGTTCTCCGTGCCTTGTGGTAAAAAAAGGCTGTTCTCCGTGTTCTCCGTGCCTTGTGGTAAAAAAATGGCTGTTCTCCGGTTCCGGCTTTCATTAGCGACACCAGCGGCAATGCCTTATAATTTCCGGAATCTGCTGTTGACTAATTGCGGAATCGCGATAATTTTCAATTGGAGCAATTGACCGCTGCGGCAAATTGTTTCAAATGATCAATTACAAAATAATACAGACAGGATTTAAAATATTGAAACAATGGAAATTTAACAGCCGGGAAATTCAGAAGCGATTTAGAAGATAAACTTGAAGAAGATCTCAATGTATAATAGAATAGAAAGCTCCATTGCCGTTTTGTGCAAAGTGGGCACACGAAAGGTAATAGCAGCTACGATATAAATACTGGATTGGGAAAAATCATGAATAAACCAGCAAAAGAAATCCGAGTGGATGCGACGCTGCTTTTTAAGGAGCTTGCTCTGCTCATTGATCAGAGCAAACAGCAGTTGGCGGCGGCGGTCAATAATACGCTGACGATGCTTTTCTGGCACATCGGAGAAAAGATCAACACTCATGTTTTACAGCATAAACGGGCAGAATACGGCAAACAGATTGTCGTTACGCTGTCACGACAATTGGTTAAGGAATATGGCAATAATTTTGAAGAAAAGAATCTGCGCCGCATGATGCAGTTTGCCGGGCAATTTACCGATATTGAAATTGTCGTTACGTTGTCACGACAATTAAGCTGGTCGCATTTTCTGGTGCTGCTTCCGATTAAAAGCCTGGAGGCTAAACGATTTTACGCGGATACCTGCGCAAAAGAAAGATGGGGAGTGCGGGAGTTGCGGGAACAGATCGAAAATAAAATTTTTGAGCGAAGAACAATGGCAAATATTCAATTGCATCAGGATTATAAGGCAACGGACGCAGTTTTCAAAGATCCATATTTTTTAGATTTTTTAAATTTAAAAGAAGGCTATCTTGAAAGCGATCTGGAGTCCGGGATTTTAAGGCAATTAGAGTCTTTTATACTGGAACTTGGCAGTGGCTTTACTTTTGTTGAGCGGCAGAAGCGCATGATTATTGATAGTGAAGATTTTTATCTGGATTTGTTGTTCTATCACCGCAAATTAAAGAGACTGGTTGCGATAGAATTAAAATTGGGGAAATTTCATGCAAAACATAAAGGGCAAATGGAATTATACCTGAAATGGCTCGACCATTACGAAAAGCAGGAAGGTGAAAATACCCCGATTGGATTAATTTTATGCGCAGAAAGCAGCAGGGAGCAGATTGAGTTACTGGAAATGTATAAAGACGGCATAGTTGTCGCCGAGTATTGGACTGAGTTGCCACCGAAAAAAGAACTCGAAAAACAGTTACACATGGCATTGATGCAAGCCAGAGAAAGACTTGAAAGACGTAAATTGCTGAAATGAACCTTGAGCTTGTACCAATTCGCACTCTTTACTTGAAAAAGGGGGAAATAGGATACGATATCTTAGTTTTGGTATTTTCGTTGCTCAAATATTGAGGTGTCAGAATGGGACGGAACAGCCGGGAGACAAGTAGACAGTAGACATGGAACAAGGATAGAACTGAATATCCAATATTTCGTCCCGCTCTGCTGGATCCTGCAGGGCGGGAAATATCCAATATCCACGGGAAACCGCCTGGAACCATAAGACAGGAACTGGTATTAATGGAGGGTTGTGCTCCGTCACAACTGGAATTTAACGCATTTTAGAACTTTAGAACTTTAGAACTTTAGAACTTTAGAATTTCTTATAAGCATTTGCGGAGGTCAGGTTGAAACAGACACCATTACCTAATAAAGAATTACTGCAACAGTGCGGCGACTGCCTGGAGTTCAGTCTCGAACTGGACTGTCCGACTCAGGGCAACGCTTTTTTGCGTACCAATATCGGCTGCGCGGCGGTGCGCCGCCAGGAAATCATTGCGCATACCGAAAAAGAGGAGCCGGTACTGGCCAGGGACTGGCATGATTTGGCAATGTCGCGCATCAGCGATACGCTGTTCAAAATCACGCTGCCGCTGGTCGAAGTCGGCTGTTTCGAAGCCAAGGCATGGTTTCTGGAAAACAGCGCCGGGCGGCCGGTCTGGGTCAAGGGGGAAAACACCAAAATAAAAGTGGAAGCCTCGTCCGAAGTCTGCGCCAATACCATGTACACGCTGTTCGTGAGGCAGTTCGGCCCCAATCTGGCCGGGCGGACAATGCGCCAGAAAGAATCCGAATCGGTCAGCCTGCTTGACGAAAAAGGTTACGCCGTGATTCCGCCTTCCGGCACTTTCCGGCAGGTGATCCGCAATCTTGATCTTATTACTGAGAAGCTGAGAAGCCGGATCATCCAGCTGCTGCCCATCCACCCCGAACCGACAACTTATGCCCGGATGGGACGTTTCGGCAGTCCGTTCGCGGCGCTGGATTTTTTCAACGTCAATCCGGCGTATGCCGAATTTGACGTCAAAGCCACGCCGATGGAGCAGTTCGTGGAGCTGATTGATGCTGTCCACGCCCGCAATGCCCGGATTTTTATTGATATTCCTGTCAATCATACCGGCTGGGCGTCGAAAGTTCAGATAGATCATCCTGAATGGTTTGTCCGGAAAGAGGACGGCACCTTTGTTTCCCCCGGCGCATGGGGCGTGACCTGGGCCGACCTCTGCAAACTGGAGTACCGGAAGCCGGAAGTGCATGCGCTGATGGCTGAAGTGTTCCTGTACTGGTGCCGCAAGGGCGTTGACGGCTTCCGCTGCGACGCCGGTTATATGCTGCCTTATGAAGCCTGGGAATATATTGTCGCAAAAGTCCGCACCGAGTATCCGGAAACGATCTTTCTGCTGGAGGGACTGGGCGGTCCGGTGCGGGTAACCGAACGTCTGCTCGGCAGCGCCGGACTCAACTGGGCATATTCCGAACTGTTCCAGAATTACGACCACCACCAGATTTCAAACTACCTGCCCGGGTCGATCAACGCCGGATATACCAAAGGCCTCCAGGTGCATTTTTCAGAAACTCATGACAACAGCCGACTGGCGGCGCGCTCCAAAGAATATTCCATGATGCGCAACGCCCTTTGCGCGCTGTTCTCCCAGAACGGGGCATTCGGCTTTACCAACGGAGTAGAATGGTTTGCGGACGCGAAAGTTGACGTCCATGACGCGGAACCGATAAACTGGGGCAAGGAAAACAACCAGATAGACTTTCTCCGCCGTCTGCAGACGCTGCTGGAAATCCATCCGGCGTTTCATGCCGGAGCCAGGCTTGAGCTGATTCACACCGGACACGAAAACTGCCTGGCACTGGCCAGGACTTCGGCGGACGGCAGCAAACATCTGCTGATCCTGGTCAATCTGGATGAAAAATCCTTTAACGGTGTTCACTGGACAAAGAAACGGTTTGATGTGCCGCCGGGCGGCTTTACCGATCTTCTCGGCGGGGAAAGGATATTCTGCGAGAATTTAGGAGAAGGGCTCCGCTGCTCCCTGCCGCCGGGCAAAGTTTACTGTCTTTCGACCGAGGGCGCCGATTACGATTCGCTGAATAAAGCATTGTCTCAGCACCGGACTGTTCCGGAACGGATTGTTGAACAGCGCTTCCGGACAATGCTGCTGGAAATCATCACCCGCGCTGAAGGCTTCGGCGATATCAGCCGCCGCACCGGGGATCTAAACCGGCTGACGGAAATACTGAGAAAAGATCCCGCCGCGCTCTGTGCGGAATTATTCGGCATGGATCTGCCGCCGGTGGTGAACTGGCGCGACGGGATTGACCAGCGCCGCACCGTCATGGTTCCGGAGGAGCATCTGCTGGCGGTCTGGTCGCAGCATCCGTTCCGGGCGGAAATCAAAGACGGCGACGCCACGATGCGCTTCACGGAA
>CAIMFA010000426.1 GCA_903840185.1 uncultured Lentisphaeria bacterium
ATCACAAAATGGAGATAAATATTCTTTCCATTTATTTGATAAAAATTATATATTGATTCATACACAAAATCATGCCATATACACCCTTTCAGAAAAATCAATTCAAGCACTAACCCCCTTTTTAAATGAAAGGGAAATGTATATAAAAAAATTAGAAGAGGAATATAAGAGTCAGAACACCACGGCATCCGTTTCTGACCCAAACGGCCCATATGAAAAGCATCCGGGAAACATGATTACAAAATCAAAAGCAGAAGAGCTGGCAATTGCCGAATTTGAAAGAAATGGAATTAGGCAGGAAGATTATGTTGTATCAGTTGCAGCCGATAATACAGGCAAGAAATGGCTTGTTTCCTTTGAAAAAAAGGGGAAATATCCCTTGCCGGGAGAAAAACATTTAGTTACGGTAGAAAAAGATGGCGGAAAAGCAGTTTTCATGCGAGGAGAGTAAGATGACATCATCGTATCAGGTGCTTAAATTTAGGAATCGATAAATGAAGTTTGTGCTTTCTAAACAAATATTATGGGTGCGAAAATCGCTGAATTGTAATTCAGGCATTGCTGTTGCAATATTTATTATCGGGTACTTGGCTTTATTGTTACTTAACCACTCATTTCTATTCAATCCGCCATATGGAAATGATGTTACGGCATTGCATCGTCAGGCAATATGGCTTGCAAACAATCATTTTGACATAATCTCTTTATGGTCGGCAGATCAAGTTTTTCCGAAAGGTGGCGCCAATGCTTATCCTTTCGGAGTTTTTCCATATTTTTACGGAATATTGTACTGTATTCTGTCACCAGTTACAGTTCACTTTATTGGGCATCTTTTAAATACAGCTTTTATTGTTGCGGCATTTTCAATTTGCTATTTTCTGATTGCAGAAATTACAGGGGGGAAATTACGGGCTTTTGCGTGGAGTTTGGCCGCGCTTGCAACTCCGGTAATTCAGGGGCGCAGTGCCGACATCGGCCATGAAAGCCCGTTACTTTTCGGGATAATGCTGCTGCTGTTGGCGATATTTAAACGTCGGCCGAGGGTTTCATTGTGCATTCTTGCTTCTTTATGTTTTATCAAAATGAGTGCTCTTGTGATATGTGTTGCCTTCATCTGCTGGCTTTTGATAATACGCCAACTGCAAATAAACGAATTTCCTCGTCGCAGATATATTGGGATAGCAATTGGTTCTTTTGTTGTAATCATGTTTTTATATTCAATAACTGCGTATATGGATCGACTTGACTTTCTTATTACCCGGGAAATGCTCTTTTCCAATCTCAGAATGATTCATTATCTTATGCCGCTGACCGGAATATCTATTGCTGGAATTATCATTTTTGCGGTAGTCAGATATCGACAAGCCATGAAAGCATTTCTGCTTAGAGATAATATTGAACTTGCGGCAAAAGACCGGATAATGCTTTTGTTAGCTATAATGACAGCCGCATTCTGGCTTGCTTTTATCCTTTATCCCGATCCATGTCCAAGAAATGCAGCTATGATTGTTTTTCCCATGGCGGTTTTCTGGGGATTGGTTCCAATGAAACACCAGCTATCGCCGGTACTGGCTGTAATAGTGACTATTACCGGACTCTTGCTTGCCGAACTGAATGTCCCTGCATTGCCGGACGATAAAAAATTGCAATCCAGCGACATGCTTGAGCGAAATCTTGCATTTGTTTCAGACTTGAATTACAACCGGGAAGTGTGCAGGTTTATTGAACAGAATGGACGCAATGGCATCATCGTTGCTCAGAGGCCTTTTGCTCTGATGTTATCTATTCCAGAAATGGGATATGTCAGAAAACCGTTGAACAACGTCTATTGTGCTGATTTTTTGTTTAAAGATGCGCTTTCAACCAATACAGTCAAGGACAGACAAAACCTGCAATATTCTGTTTATATTTTACCCGATAGTTACCATAGTTTATATCATAATTCCGGTGCGGACGGAATTACACATGATTATTTGAACAAAGCTACCAGAGATTAGTTCCAATGGTTACACTTTGATCTTGAATTTCCGTTGCAAGTCTTCGCGCAGTTTGATTATCGCGGATTCTTTGGCTTTGGCTTCGACGTCCAGGGTGAATCTCATGTTCAGCCAGCATTCCGGGAAGTCGTTGACGTCGATATAATCGGCGTGGGAACGGGGAGTTTTGGACTGCCAGCCGCCTTTGGGGGAAGAGATATGAAAATGCGGTTCGCGGCCTAATCGCCGCCATAATCCGGCGCAGAGTTCAGTGGCCTGCGGCACGGACAGGCTGTCGGGGTTGCAGCGGTGATGGTGAACGTCATACACCAACGGGATATTGAGCTCCGAACACAGCGGGTAAAGGTCTTCCACTGTATAGGAAATGTCATCGTTTTCCAGCGTCAGATGGCGTCTGACGGCTTCCGGCAGCGCCGGAAATCTTGCGGCAAAGCGTTTAATCGCTTCCGCTTTATTGCCGTAAACGCCGCCCAGGTGGATGTTAACATTTTCCGCGCCGGTCAAGTCGGCGACCATGCATTGATATTCCAGTTCATGCAGCGAATTCTCAAATACCTGTTCATTCGGCGACGATAGAATAACAAACTGGTCGGGATGAAAACTCAGCCGGATATCATGCTCTTCGTGGAACTCCCGGATGCGCGCGAAATTGTTTAAAATAGTATCGGCGTCCATGAGCTCTTCGAGTTTGTATCCGGCTTGGGGATGGGTAAAGAGCGGCAGGATTTGCGAGTTTATCCGGAATGCGCCGATACCCAGCGAATCCACGGTCAGCAGCGCTTTTTCAAGTTCAAATGAATTATGCAGGCAGATGGCGGAGAGTTTGCGGCGGCGTTCATCTTCCGGCAGCCGGGTCAGATTGGCGGCGGTAATATGCCGGAATTTTACCGGATGATCATGGAAAATACAGCACAGTCCGAATCTGATCATAATCTGTTTTAAACTCCTTTTAACCACAGAGAGAAAAATTAATCGTAATTTGTAAATGGTGATTAGTGATTAGTTAATTGCTATTCACCATTCACCATTC
>CAIMFA010000427.1 GCA_903840185.1 uncultured Lentisphaeria bacterium
ACGCTTCAAAACCATATCTCGCACAAAGGCGCTAAGACACAAAGTTTTTTACTATTCACAATTCAGATTTTGGACATTCTGGACACCCGTCCTGCATAGTGTCTTTGCTTCCTCTTGGATGGTTGTCCCGCGGTTGCGGGATCGCAACCGTTTTCCGATCCCGGTTATGACGGAGCATAACCCTCCCAAACAGCCATTTTGGACACCTGTCTGCCTCATTTTGGACACCGTCTGTGCGGAAACGCTTCAAAACCATATCTCGCACAAAGGCGCTAAGACACAAAGTTTTTTACTATTCACAATTCAGATTTTGGACATTCTGGACAGACTCCTGCATTCTGTTTTCACAACTTTAGAACTCCCGCACTTTAGAATTTTAGAACTTTATTTGACCATCTGCGTCATCTGCGGATCACTCGGAGTGAATTTTAGCACTTCTTTTTATACATATAGTGATTTTGTCAACAATAAATAGTTCAAAGCATTGGATATAAATGCTTTATATCTAAATTTATGTTGCAGAAGGTCCTTGGGACAGCAGGAATTTCCATGCCGGGATGACTTTAATTCCGTTAGAGAGTTCCCGTTCATCTTCCCAGGTGACAATAAGCCGCTCGTCGACTTTCATGTAATCTCCAGTCTCAATAAGAGAACGGCATTCGCGTTGAAAAGTCTTTTCATTATCTATCCGGTAACTGGACTGGATTAAAAGCTGTTTCTTTTTGACGGGGTGTCTCGCGTAAAAGTCAATTTCATGCTTTTCTTTTTCAGTATTCACATAGTTGACGACGTAGCCCTGCCGGCGTAAATGCAGAAAGACCATATTCTCAAGCAGCATGCCATTATCCGCTGATGTTTTAAGCGCCATTGCGCGGATCAGCCCGTGGTCTATGATGTAAAGTTTATCCGGATTGACTCTGCGCCTTGCCATGGAATCGGTCAGGAGCGGAACCTTGTGGAAAAGATAGGCTTCACAGAAATAATCAATATAGCTTTGTATGGCCTCGCGGCTGTATGAAACCTGCAATTGCTTCAACGATTTGCACAGATTGGTGATGCTGAATTTCTGCGTCGGCGCGGAAAATACTGCCTGCACAAGGTGTTTCAGCGCTTGAGAATGAGGAACATGGTGTCGTTCAAGCACATCGCGCAACATTACGACATTTACATAGTCTTGAAGTCTGCTGATTGCGGAATCCGGGTCATCACGCTGAACTTCAGGAAAGCCTCCGGCAAGGAAATATTGGTTAAGCGCATTTTTCAACTTTGCGCGAACCTGATCTCCTCCCGGGCGTGGAACCTGGCTGTAGATATTGTGGTAAGCCATAAACTCTTCAAAGGAAAAAGGGAAAACCTCGGTTGAGAGCGAACGCCCCCGCATGGCGGTACCGATTTCCGTCGTCAGCATCTTTGATGATGAGCCGGTTATGGTAATCTGCACCCTCTCGCTGTCGAGAAGACGGCGGATGAACATTTCCCAATTCGAAATATTCTGAATTTCATCAAAGAAGAAGTAGCAAAGCTGCGTCCGGTTATCCGGATAGCGTTCATAATAAACATCGAGAATGGTCTGAAAATCTTTCAGGGAAAAACCGAACAAGCGCTCGTCTTCAAAGTTGAGATACAGCAGGCGATCTTTGCTGATGCCGGAATCCAGCAGCTCCCGCATCTTTTGATAACATAGACAGGTTTTTCCGGTTCGACGCATTCCAGTGATCACGGTCACACTTCCTTGCGCTTCCGGATAACGAATATTGCGTTTTGTAATTGCGGGTAAATCCCGAAGGTAAAAGTTCGCGAGCAGATCAAGCAGAATATTTTTCATGATTCCGGTCTCCATTGTTGCTTGATATAAAAATAGCGGTAAAAAATAGAAAAGTCAAGTAATTAGACAATATAAACTGCTAAAAATGTATGTTTTTAGTCATTTGAAACTGCTAATTATGCGCATTATTAGTCATTTAAAACGGCTAATTATGAAATTTTTCAAGTCAAGCAAGTCAGTAAATC
Source organism: uncultured Lentisphaeria bacterium (assembly GCA_903840185.1). Classification (GTDB taxonomy): domain Bacteria; phylum Verrucomicrobiota; class Lentisphaeria; order Victivallales; family Victivallaceae; genus CAIPAT01. Next base: position 2,011 of record CAIMFA010000427.1, read on the forward strand.
ACAGAAATACTCTGTGCGACTCTGCGATGAACATTCTTCATTGACTTCGTGATTTATATTTTTCCATTTTCCACTTTCAATTTTCCCATCGTATTCACTTCTCACTAAATTGAATTCCGGCGTACAAATTGAATTTTAAAGACTGGGAAAGTGCAAATTTTCTAGGGGCGTAAAATCGTTCGTTAGGCGAGCGCTGCCAGTTTACTATTGATTTGCTCGCGACGATTCAGCAGCCAGGCGGTTTCACTTGGATAATTATCCATTTTTAGCTGGTAATCCAAACCGTTTTCCAGTAGTTCAACAGTCGCGTCGCGTCCGATTTTCTCTTCGAGCAGACGTAAGGCGCGCAGATCCTGCAAGCATTCCATGAATACTTCATATTTCAGAGAATCAATTGGACCGTTCTCGCCTGGATATACCATGAAGGCATCACCGCCAGGAAATGCCATTCCAGCTTTTTGAAGACGGAATGGGTCCATTTTCTGATTAACGGAATGTCTGGAGTACCAGAAATTGAATCCCCAGTGCAAAAAGCCATGTATATTGTATTTGAACATCAACAGTCCCATAATACGGTTACGGGCGGACGGAAAATGGAAGAACCGGTTTGGTACATCAACTAATTGTCCGCAGCAGTAGTATGTCCAGAGATTTTTTACTCCAGCATCAACAAAAGATTCAATGTGATTATTGGTGGGAATAGGATTACTGATGATTCCATTTTTATAGAAGTCAACATTAGAAAGCGCATCGATTACAGGGAATTCATCTACCAGTTCACGTATTATCGCGGCGGCCTGACTGTACTTTTCAATATGGTTAATGGAAGGCTCATCAGAAACGTGGAAAAAACATTTTTCAGCAAGATTCCGGCATCGAAACAGTTTAAGCAACTGTGGCATGAGTTGTTCCAGAAAGTTTTTATATTCATGATCAGTCGAAGAAACATGCCATCCGAAAAGCTTTGTCTCGATGCCGTTTTCGCTGACAACTATTTTAGGGGTGAATGCGGCTCCCCACTGAGTAAAGAAATGCGATATTTCAAAATACTCTATTCCCGACTTGAGACAAAGTTCAATCCAGCGTTCGAGACAGGAAAAATCAAAAGTATAGCTGCTGCCGGTCTTAGCAATCTTAAGAAGTTGCGTAGTGGGACGTTCACCGCCGACAGCGGTATCCAGTGGCGGTGTCCAGAGCGGCGTCAATATCATATTAATTCCATGCTGTGCGGCATTAACCAGATATTTGCCAATCAATTCCCAGTGTTTTTCACTCCAGCAATCGACTTTGTAGTATGTGGCAATACAGTCTGCATGGAACCATTCTGTGTGAATCAAAGTTTGTTTCGGAAGTGCGACAGGCAAAATATCCAGGGAGAATGTTTCCGTCAGGTCGAGGTTTTGTTCAGTTCCTTTGGAGAAAAAGTGGATTGAAATATCATATTTCCCCGGCGTGAAATTTTCAGGTATCCGGACGGTTACCCATAAAGTACGCCATTGGAATGGCAGCAGGAACAAAGAGCCATCCGATGGATACAATGGTTCCGGATAAAGCCCGGGAGTTTTACGCAAGACATTACTGTCAAATATCCAGCCAAGATCGTCGCATGGAGTAAATCCGGTAGACCTGATTGAAATAAATTCTCCGGGAATGGATATCAACTCAAAATTAATATCATTGCTATAGGTATCGCTCCAATAGGCAATTTGAAATGAAAAAACCTCACCAAGCAATGCGGATGCACATTTAAATTCATGTGATTTGAGTTCCTCGTCACAGAAAACTTTTTCTAATGAACTCACCAGTTTAGTTTTAAACAGCATTTAAAAATCTCCATACAGTTTTAAATCTCTAAATTCTTCAAGGATTTTCTAGTATCAATTTTTGTATAAACTTATAAATCAGAGATCAACAATCCTTGCACTTTCGTCATTCCATGCGGTTTTAGAACGCAAGTTTTCGGGTCAATCTACCTATACCAAATAAGGTATACTGATTTCCAGATTCCTCCACCTTGCATCCTTCCCTGCACTTTGACGACCAGCGAGTTGTCCGGTTTGCATTCTGTCTTCTTTAAAACAATGAAGAATGGGCTTTGCCACATGTCAGGATCGAATCTTGAATAGAAAACTCTTTCCAGCTTTTTTTCGCCGTTCAACCAGACGGTCGCGGATTTGTCAACCCCTCCAAACATGATACAAATATAATTATAAGGCGTTTTTTGGTCATCCGGCAACGAAAATCGGGTGCGATACCATCCTACATTCTCCTGTCCGCCATCGAATGCTATTTTATCGGCTTGAGCTGCCCATGTTTTGTCGGTATCAATATGCGACCATGACGATACGTCTTCCGTTTCAAACGTCTTGATATCAACGGCGGTTTCCGGCTTTTGCCATTTAAAAAACCAGTTTTCCAGCGGCATTCTGCCTGCGCATATTCTGAGCATCAAATGGAAATGCGATTTATCGATAAAATCCAGACGTTCATTGTTTTTGCACAAAAGAGAATTGATGACAAAGTCCCCTTCTATTTTTTTTCTAAAATCGTAGAGTGTGGTAATGGACTGCTCAAATAATTTAGTTTTTTCAAGATCAAAAGGATTATCACGCCAACTCTTGCCTTTTTTAATTGCATCAATTAACAGGCGTGTATGTTCCAGGCCTTTGTTGAGAAAAGCCACCCGCCCGGCGGCGTCACTGTCGCCCTCGGTTGCCAACAACGCATGATTGAGCAATTCCTGACCTTTTTCGATATCCTGCAATGTATAAATTTCATCGGCATATTTAAAAAGCCATCCGCCATATGTCGGGCTGACTTTGGCTTTGGCGGTTATGTCATTCCATATAGAGAAATATTTTTTTATCGCCACCCTTCCTTTCCCGAAAGCGGAATAATATTCATCCAGAACCTGATCGACGGTTAAATCGGGACGCGCATGCAGACGTCCCAGCATGTATAAATTGGGACCTTGAGTACCCCACATCGAAGTTAGAGAATCAAAGTCGGTTGCGATAAGGCCGTTTTCCTGTGCATATTTGAATTCGTTCCCAAATTCTTCCGCAAAGATATACGGCATGCAGTCCCCACCCCAGAAATAATTTGGCCGCAGTACCAAGCGGCAACCAGCCTTGCGCCAGCCATCCCATAGCTTTCTGAACTCATTCTTGTTTGAGTCCGATAGTGGAAAATAGTACGGCGGAACAATCCAGACATTCACATTTTCATTCAACGTAGTTTCAGTCGGCGGTTGAGTATAACCAGCATATGCATATGCAACTATTCGAGCATTGTTATCGAATTTCTTTGCCTCTTCCTGTACGGCCAGATAAAATTTTGCGTAACGGTCAGAAAGAGATTTTTCATGCCGCGCAGGCGGTATGCTTTTAGTACCGGTGGCCGTATCAGGTGCCCAAATTTTATCGTTAACGACTAATTTATCCTCTGAATCCCACGCCTGACAGTTTTTACATGAACATGGAAGATCAATTCCCCGCTTATCATTTTCAGCACAATTTACCCATGGTTTATCTGGAGTACGATTTTTTAACCAATCGGCAACTATTTGCTTGTGCAGTTCAGGATTCGAAACACACATCTGAACCAGCTCGGTTCTTGCATCGACCGGCCCGCGTGTTCCATCCGGTTTCATGGCAAACCATTCAGGATGGATTTGACCGAATCGTTTCCAATACTGAGTAAAAGCATGTCCGTAATTGGGGTTGGTGTACTGCCCGAACCGATGATGCATAAGCCATGCATCAATCTCTTTACAATATGTTTTACCCATGTCTTTTACATCTGCTATTCTGAGTCTAGTGAAAAGTAGTTTTGGCGTAACAATGCGATTACTGTTTGTTTTGAAAACAATATTTTCTGTACACGGAACATATGTTCCGGTTTCCCCGGGCCAAAGCCATCTGACGCCCAATTCACGATCGAGGACATCATAAACAGCATACAGAGTTCCCAATTGTGATTTCCAGGTTGCTGCGCTGCCATTTTTCGGTATCATGCCATTGCCGTCTCTGCCATAAAGAAACATTTCATTTTTTTCTATTTTGATTCGGTAGGAATTCTCCGGCAGTTCGGCGGCGACTAATCCGATCTGCAATGTCCGCCTGGTTTCGCCAATATAAATTTTGTTCAATACAGGTGGAATCGTTTCATTATCTTTAACAATTTGCAATTTTGTTCCAGTTGCTTTCTCAATATACTTCTGTAATTCTGCTGCGGCATAATTTACTGTTTCTGAAGTTGCCTCCGATACAATGATAACAGCTTGCGGTGAAGTATTTTTGACTACATCAAACGCGGCTAGATTCAAACAGAAAAGAGCATGGAATAACGTCCCAAAAATAAATATGGCGACAAAGGTATTTCTCATTTTTAAATAATTCCGTCTTAAATTTTATGTGCGATTAGCTATTAGCCGGGTTTAATCCTTGGCGAGTGTCCAGTATCGATTAAGAGAAGCTCCTCCGACATCAGTAGTTAATGGGTATTTGATGTTGCTGACATGAAAATCACCCCATAACATATTAACAGCATTGCTGTTGCCGTGTAGCAATTTGATCGTCGCCGCATTATTATATGTCACTGCTACCGCAGATGCATCCATGAGCACGAATGTATTACTCGGATCTTTCATTTGTGTAGCTTTGCAACCCCAGGTCACTACTCCTATCGTTATTGAGCTTATATTGTTATTGTACCCGTAACTCAGTCCACCCTTTCCTCCAAGGTTGTGTCCGACGTTGAACGGGGTCGTATCTGAAGGACATCTTAAAGTCGGATAATCGACATAAACACTGAATGCCAGCCCGTATGATGCGCTGGGAAATACTTGCCACCCCATAGCTGGGGCTATTTGATGCTGCCAATATGGGGTGTTGCCTCCTCCAGAGCCGCGTTTGGGCAGATAGTCATAGTCGGTAATATAAGAACAGAAACCCGTGCCAATCTGTTTTAGATTGTTACGGCAACCTGCCTCCTTGGCTTTCCCTCTAGCTTTATTGAGCGCGGGTAACAGCATTGAGGCCAAAATTGCGATGATCGCGATCACGACTAGAAGTTCTATGAGTGTGAAATTCAACGACTTGCAACTTCTTTTATTGCTCATTTACATCTCTCCTTTGTCTGCTGAAACTTGTTACATTGTTTTTTAAAAATTAATTACCTAAGTCAGTTTACGGATATTGTCTTTGAGGTTTCTTTGCCTTCAATTTGATCAATCAGTTGTTGCAGTGCGGTTCCAACTGTTTTTTCTACATTATAGTCGGAATAAATTGTCGGCACCGGCAGTTTGAAGTAATCGAATTGCCGGAACGTCGCCAGCATAACATTGATTTCCTGTTTAAGTCCAAAATGACCAAAGAGCAGATGGCTGATTTCCCGGGCAATCCGCATATCGGTAGCCAATACGCTGTCAAAAGGTAATGGGCCATTTGAGAATACCGGCTTCATGACGTCGAACAGTCCGGTAAACGGGCCATGGCCGAAGTAGCAAATCTTTTCATCAAATATCAGTCCGAATTCTTTCAACGCCTGTTTGAAGGTGTTGAACATTTTTATTGAAACATAATTATCCGGGTTCTCCTCAGCAAAAGCAATCCTCTTTTTGCCGAGCTTCACTAAGCGCTCTACCAGATCGAAGATTCTTGCCTCTACTTTTACCTGTACGCTGCTGAGCGAACGCAGCAGACGTTCATTGTAATTCCCGATGACTACGCATTTCGGGCCGAGTTTCTCTATCAATTCGACCGTATTGGTTTGCAGGTTACCGGTAAGCAGTATTCCGTCGACCCGTTCATCGCGGAGGATCGGCGGCAAGTCAAAAGTACTGGTTTCATTGCCGCTGATTTTCACCAGCATCAGGTGATAGTGGAATTTATTAATCGCGGAAGATACACCGTCAATTAAATGCGCATAGGCGGGGTCGGCAAACTCATTTCCAACCATGACGAAAGAAATATTGCGGGTTGAACCGGTGCGGCTTTTCAGCACCAGATCCTGGATATTGAAATTAAGTTTGTAGTTTAAATCATTTCA
>CAIMFA010000428.1 GCA_903840185.1 uncultured Lentisphaeria bacterium
CTGGCACGGTGCCGGCGGAGTGCCGCTGGAGGACTATAAGAAAAACATTACCGAGATCGTCACCCGGGCACAGCAGGCCGGGATTAAAGTGATGATTCTGACCGCGACGATGATTACCGAGGATCAGTCGAAGGAAAATAATCAGAAACTCCAGGCTTATAACGATTTTCTTCGCAAACTGGCTGTAGAAAAACAGTGCCTGCTGGCTGATCTCAACGCCGCCATGCAAACGGAAATACAGAAGCGCGGCGGTTACTCCAGCCAGGAGAACCGGCTCACCAATGACGGCGTCCACATGAACCCTAATGGCGACCGGATGATGGCGCGGGGTATATTGCGTACTTTCGGGCTGAATGACGTTCAGGTGGCAGCGGCGGAAAAAGTCTGGCTGGCATTGCGCTGTCCGGTCTACGCCAACGCCGGATTGACACTGGCGCAATATGACCGTCTCAGTGCAGTCGCAGCACAAAAGCAACAGCCGCTGCCGCAAATGCTCGATAAAGCTTTTAAAGAAACGATTGACCGCCTGCTGAGCGTACCGGTGGACAAATAGTAAAATCACTGACCAAATTTGACTTTATCGCTGAATCATAATTAAATCTGAAAAGTAATTACATAAATAGATTATAGTAAGGAGAAACCATGCGAAGAAAATTCTTTGGCGCAGTAACATTATTACTTTCCGTTACTGGTTCGTTTGCATTCGAACAGCTTAACGAGACAGATACCCCGAATTACGGGATTCCGGTGGTGAGCGTGAGCGAAAGCCGCTGGAAGAGTAAAATGATTGCTTGTCCGGACAGGCTGACCGCCAAAGAGCGCATTTGGTCCGGCGAAGACTTTTTCACTGGCGAGTATGGCAACCCCTGCATTTTTACCGAAGACTGGATAAAAAAATACGGCTACGCCACCGGCGGCGATTACAAAATAGAAAATAGCGAACTGGTTTTCACCGGCGGCTCCAAGGGATTCGCGTTCGGCTTCGGGCAGGAGCCTGGCAAGGACAGTACGCCTGCAATAAGGTTTGGTTTCAACTGGGGCGCCCAGATGAAAGACCTTTACCGGCTGCGTATGGAAATTGAGCAGAATCAGGAAAAAACCGAGTGGGAATTCACAACAAACACCAGTTACGACAAAACGAAAAAGAAGTTTGAAATAAAAGGAAAAGGGCTCCAGTCTTTTGAGGTTGACCTGGGCATGGTCAGAGAAGCCTCGCGCCAATATCCGGTTGGAATACAGTTTAACTGTCTGACGCCAGGCGCAACAGTAAAAATTAAAAGCATAAAAATAGCTCCAAGTTCCGCGGAAGTCTTCTTCAGGAAAACATTCGATTTAGCCGAAAAGCCCGTCTCCGCGCATTGCACATTCAGCGACGCGGTCAATTACGAGCTCTATGTAAACGGACAGAAAGTTTCAGCCGGCACCAATGTTTATCCGTCCGGTTACATTAAAAGCATTGACCTGAAACCTTATCTGCAAAAAGGCAGAAACGTCATCGCTTACGAGAAACTATTCATCTACTGGGCGATGGGCGTTCCGGAATGGCTGTTCGAGGGTGTGGCTGTTGACCGGAACGGCAATGTAACCTCTATCATTGGCGACACGTCATGGAAAACAAGCATCGTCAAAGCCGAAGGCTGGATGAAGCCGGATTTCAACGACAGCGCGTGGAAAAACGCGCAGACAAGTCCCGTCCAGGGATCTCAAATGTTGAAAGGGCAGCAGGCGTTTAACGGAATTAATCCTAAGCATATGGGAATGCTCAGCACCGAACCGCTTGGCCGTAAATACCCGATATTCGACACTGCCGAAGTTGTAAAATTCCAAGCCTCGCTGCCTGCCGGAACCAAAGGTCAGTACGAACTCTCGCTGGATGTCTGCAAAGGCGGAACAAACGACGTGGTCGAAAAAGTTTCCGGCGATAAATTCAAAGACAACGGAGACTTTATAACCAGCATTTTCACGCTGAAAGTCTGTGAGCCGGGAGCTTACAGGCTGATTTGGACGCTGAAAGACCAGGCGGGCAAAGAAATCGAGATCATGCGCAGTGAAGCCGTGATAGCCGGACCGGTCAAACAGGATGAAATAGCGTATTCGGATTATGAGCAGGAATTTGAGAAACGCTTGAAACTGGTCAGGAAAATTAACTGCTCAGAACCTGCTTCCAACGACAAAGGAGAATTTCTGGATCACGCCGGGATGTATAGCGCCGCGGCGGTAAACAAAGGCAAAGTCGTGGAAAAAGACGGCATGAAATACCGTGATACAGGCTCAGGCCACTGGGATTATTTCTCTTATCGTCTGCATATGCGCGAGCGCGGAGAACCGTATCTGGCGGAGATAATTGTGCCGGATAACGCGCCACGCTACATATATTCGGGAGTAGTGGAAACTTACATGCTCAGTTTCTGCAATAATCTGCCAGGCATGGCGCGCGGCTGGTTCACCGCCTCCGGCACCTGCGTCACCGGCGTCCGCAATCCGCTGACAAATGAAAAACGCAAACTCCGCTACATCTTTTATCCGTCAAGTTTCACTTCATCCATTGTGGTGATGAGCGGATTCGGCGGATTTCCCGCCGCCGCCTGCGAAATAAATATATACAAAATAGAGGGCGGCCTGCCGGCGTTAAAACAGCCGGATACCGATAGAATGTTCGGATCGCACAATGAACGGCTTTCCACAATGACCCTGACTCTGGGCATGAGTGAACAGCCTTTGATGCACGACAAGTCCATACGCATGGCCCCGCATGACGACGTGTGGTTTCACTGGTATAAAACATTTGAGCGAAAAATTAAACTTCTGCGCTCGCAGGGTTACAATATGAGCGTCGAGGGTATGTATATGTACGCCGAAGGCGAGTATCCGTCGGCGAAACACTGCCCGTCTATATCAGACGACCAGGTTGATCCGGTTTTGCTGATGATAAAAATGTACAGCCAAAACAAAATCAAAACGATGCTCGGCGTGGAGTATTTCATGTCCCCTCAGGTCTATGTCAACAATAAAGCCGGAATAAGTGAGCGGCGCATGTGGAAAGGGGAACGCAGTACAAGACTTGTAGACCGCAAGGGCAGACAGCTTTTCGGCTACATGAACGGAGGCTGCAACTTCCTCGACTCTGACATTGGCGGTTATATGCTTGACTGCGTGTCCGAGCTCTACAAGCGCTACGAGAACGCCGGCGATGTCGCCGGGCTGTTCATGGTCAACGGCTTCTGGTGGATGCCGACATTCAATACCTGCGCCTATCCCGATATGACAGACAATGAGGTAGGTTACGATGACTGCACCGTCGGTCTCTTTGAACGGGAAACAGGCATCAATCTGAAAATAGACCCTAAAGACGAAAAGCGTTTTGAAAAGCGTTACGAGCTTATAAAAACCGGATACATGCCGGTATGGCTTAACTGGCGCGCCAAAAAGATGCGCGGCTTCATTGATGAAATAGTCAAAACCGTTCAGAGCGGTAAAAACAAATGGAAACTGTATCAGTATCCGCAGACAGCTCCGGAAAATAAGAACAACCCGTTTCTTGAACCCAAGAGTTTCAGAGAGGAACGCGACGCTTATATGGAAAGACGCTTTAAAGAGTCAGGACTTCCGCTTAACCTGTACAAAAGCTCGGATTCCGCCACAATTGCAACGCCTTTGATGTACTGGGCAAAGTTCGCCACTCCGAATGAAAATTATGATGGAGTTTACGGCTGGAATTTTAATTCCGGATCCAGAAAAATAACTTCTGATATCGGCACGGCCTACCTGGGCGGATGCGCCGGGCTTGATGAGGTGGACTCACCGGCCGGCGCGGCAAAGAAATGGATATTTAAAGAGACTGCCAGAGGCGTTTTCACGGTCAGGGGCGTTGAGGACAACGCGATGAATGAGTTTGTTGAGACGGTAATGGCGGACAAAGTCCCGAAAGTAATTTTTGACCAGTGGCTCGACTGCAATCTGGAAACAGGATTCGGAGCACAGCTCAGGCGCTTCGCAACCTCTTTCTATGCCACGCCGGATCTTAAATTCGCGCAACTGCCGGGCAGCAATGTCAAAGGCGTTTTTGCCCAGAGCGCAACTTATAAAGACGGCTCCGTCTGCCTGCGGTTGATAAACAACACCCCTTATGCGTCAAACGGATACTTTACCGCCAACGCGGAAAAAGTTCATGACATGGTTTATGACTCGGACATGAGCGGCGGCAGATACGGCGTACTGCTTAAGCCGAATGACGTCAGAATATTCCGCCTTTACGGACTCAAAGACGCAATTAAATGTGAATTTAATTTTTCCACGGCTGCCGCCGGAACAATCATCCGCCAGGCTGAATTCATAACTAAAAACGACTTCCTGCTGAATAAAGTTCCGGGTGACATGACCGCGCGCATGTTCAAAGCATTGGCCTGCAGCGACGCTTTTGAACTGTATAATATCATAAATGATTTTGAAGTTATCAGTAACGTCAGGCAGGCGAAAAGCGCGATTAAAGCCCTGGACAATCAGGCCATGTTCCTGAATGATCTGGAGATAAAAGCCAGCGGCAGAATCAATTGCGGCGCAGATGCCGTTTACGCTGATCCGTCCGGCAACCGCTGGCTGCCGGATCAGGAGTACAAAGGCTGGAATGCCTACGGCAATATATCGGGAAATGCGATCAACAGAGGCAATATCGAAATCAGTGGAACTGATAAGCCGGAGATCTACCGCACGGAAATATGGGGTGCGCATATCTTCTACAAAATCCCGGTTCCGGACGGCAAATACAATGTAAAACTGCATTTCGCGGAAACATTTATCGACCACAAGGCGCCTGGCGCAAGATTTTTCAGTGTAAAGGTATGCGGCAGTATGATAAATGAAAAAGTAGACATATTCGCGTCAGCGGGCGGCATCTTCAAGCCTTATATATTGGAGATCAAGGGTGCTGAAGTATATGAAAAGGAAATTGTCATCGAGCTGACCGGAAACGCCTGCATAAACGGGATAGAAATTGAAAAATGCGCACGGTAAAAATTATATTAACTATCTCTCTGACCGCAATCGCGATCTTCTGCCAGGCCATTGAGTTCAACGACAATGGCCAATGGGGCGTGGTGAAAACAGAGGCATATGAGGGAACCATATTTAAAAACGGCAGTTTCATGCTTGACGTGAAGGACACGGTTAAAGTCAACTGCTCTTTTATCCGCTGCTGGGTGTCTTTCCAGCGTTTTCCGATGGTTCAGAAGATGAGCGCCGAACGTTCAGAATTAACTGACGGCAAAACACTGATATTCAAGTTCAAGTATATCCGTGATGAAGGCGGCATAACCCAGACGCTTGAATTCACCTGCCGCGGTGTGACCGCCTCATATGAGTATATTCCGCGGGAGGAAAGAGACCTTCGGTATCTGATAAGTTTAATCGAGATATCCGGCAAAACCAGTCAGAGTTTCTGGTATCAATGCATGGATGCTTCAAACAATGGCGCTTTAAAAAGAATAGACTCCGGGTCGAAAAGCGCCGGGTCTCTGAAAGGTATTTCGCTCAGAGACGCGGGGCCGTATACGCTTGATTTCTGCGCTGAGAAAACAGGGATTTTCAACATAGAAAAATTCCCGGCAATTATGCTTAGAGACCATGGCGGAGGCGGATGGAGGAGCATCTATAAAAAAGACGAACCTAAAAACATGTCTTTCAGCATCTTCATATCCAAATCTGACGGAACGAATCTGCAGGAATCAAAAATAATATTTGCTGAAGAGGCAAAAAACAGATGAACACAAAAATATGCCCGCTAAGGAAGCAATAAATCATGTACAAAAAAATACTGCAAATGGCTTTTACGCTCTTGATTATATCATCAGGAGCGTTGTGTTCAAATGCTGAAATCGCTAAAATATCGTCTTTCCCGGCGGGTGTGGAAGACGTCAGGAAACTGTGTCAGAAAAGCAATCCGGGCAATTGCGACGCCGCGCTGGCTTCATTTTTTGTTTCCGGTTTCGAAGGCCGCTACCTGCTGCTTTTCACTAAAGAATCTTGCCCTTCATTTCCCTTCGATCCATGGATTGGCGGCAACTATGAAATAGAAGTCGGCCTGCTGTCCGGCTGTGACTTCGGCGCAACCGAAGTCTTTCTTAACGGCAGGAAAGCCGCCGCTGTCCCTGCAAGTGCCCCTGACTCTCCGGCAGAAGCGGTCGCGCTGCGCTTCTCAAGCGGCAAGTCCATGCCGGGAAACGCCAACACCATTGAATTGAGACCATCACCCGGCGGCAGAGTGGCGCTGCTCTACATGTCGAAAAAATTCAACTCTTTCAAAAATACTTCTGCCGGCAAATGGAAATTCTCGCTTCTTAAGTCCGAAGAAGGCCCGGAGATAAAAATACCGGAATATCTAAAAAAACGGCTGGCGGCAGGCTATCCTGAATCTGCCGGCAATGAAAAAATCGAATGGAAAAACAGCGGCATAATCAATCAGGATGGTGAATTGTCAGTAAAAAATATTCCGGAAGACAGAATCGCGGTTTTCACGACACATTTCTTCGGCGAGGGCCTGGTGCTGAAATTCTCGTCAAAATACCCGGCCGCAATTGTGGTCAACGGCATAGTTCTCATGAATGCGCAAACTGCGTGCGAGAACAAGGTTTTTACACTGGAGAACTGGTATCTCTCCCCCGGCATGAACAGGCTCTCAGTGATATTAAAACCCTCCGGCGGCGAAGCCGGATTCAAACTGATGCCCAATGACTCCCCGGGGCTGAATTTCTTTGATAATGTTCCTGAAGAACTGAACGCCGAACTCGGGATTAAAAACTATCCGGAAACAACCATAAGCAACGGAATGTTGACAGTAAAAATAGCAACGCCCGGCAAAGCGGACTCTTATTACAGAGGACTCCGTTTTGAGCAGGCCGGAATGATAACCAGTTTAAAATTCAACGGCCATGAGTATTCAGCGGAATTCCCGGTCAAAAACCGTAATCCGCTCATGTATCAGGACGCCTCGGGACCGGCGGAGGAATTTCAGGAACCGCTGGGTTTTTATGAGGCGGAATCCGGCGGCCCGTTTTTAAAAATCGGAGTCGGGCTGCTGCAGAAAGTGTTATCCAATGTTTATCACCATTATACCGCCTATTATCCGGTGGAGCGTTTCCCTTGGGAAATCGAAACACACGAGAACTCCATGTGCTTTGTGCAGAAGGTACAGGACAAACTGGGCTGGAGCTATGATTACCGCAAAACTGTACGCCTGGAACCGGACAAACCAGTCATGCATATAGAACACGAATTCAAAAATACCGGGTCGAAAAGAATAATCACCAACCATTACAATCACAATTTCACTCTTATTGACAACAAGCCTCCGAGCGAGGATTACAAACTGGAGTTCGCTTTTACGCCAATTATGATAACCGGAGTCTTCCCGCGGAGTATGTTCCGCGGTAAAACTGTGACTATACAGCGGAAACTCTTCGACGGCGTATCTCTGGCGGGGTTTAAAACCGCCGAAGACAACCGCGTCAAAATATCCGATTCAAAAACAGGCGCATCCGTGGAAATATCCGGTGATTTCACTCCTTACAAATACAATCTTTACGTTGCCGATACGGAAAATAACCGGGCAATATGCCCGGAACCATTTATCCTTATTGACTTGAAACCGGGCGAAAGCATAAAGTGGGCTTACAAGTACGAATTTAAATAAAAAACGAAAGGAGGATTATAGCCAGGAATAATGTTTAACCGGGTTTTCGAATGAATTTCATAACAACAAGGCAAATGCCAGCTTGGAGAGTTTTAAAATGAATATGATAAAATCAATGGTACTGGGTTCTTTTTTAATGATGGGATTAAGTTTTGGCGCTTCCGCGGAAGTCCCCGCAGCTCCGCCGGCCGGTCTTAAAGATCTTGGCGCTGACGCAACCGTGGAGCTTGGTTCAAATGCCAGTGACGGTTGGAACGTGGACAAAGGTTTTCTGATCAAGGAAGGCGAGCGCACAGGAGAGTACAAAGATCAGTTCGCATTTCATACAAACAACGATGCGCCATGGGTTATTGTCACCCTGAAATCTCCTGCCGAGATAAAAACTATCTACATCCAGAACCGCATCAGTGAACCTCAGGATAGAGCAAAAGGATTAATCGTATCCGTTTCAAATGACAAGAAAACATGGAAAGAAATCTGGAAGGCTGCTGATGTTCAGGCTGAATGGACAATTGATTTAAAAACTCCCGAAAAAGCGTTATACATCAAATTTGAACTGCCCCGCAGCGCTACAAGTTTTTTACATCTTAACAACATCAGAATTTACGGCAATTAACTGCCAAAGCGGTAAAGACTTCGTCTATATCAGGACATTGCCGGAAGACAAGGTTAAACAGTTGAGCCATGAGATTTTTATGAACGTCAGAAAGTAAAAAAACAATGCTAGTTAATAATTTCAGAGTTCCCGGTGTTATACTGGATAGCAAACCGGAATTTATTGAATTGTATCAGTCCGCATGGCGGCTGGCTGCTGAACACATCAAAGATATACCTGGTCTTCCGGTGGTCCATCACATGGACGAGGGGTTTAATCCCTCCCGTTTATGGATATGGGATACCTGCTTTATGGTCCATTTCTGCAAATACGCGCCGAAGGACTTTCCCGGCATTGAAAGCCTGGATAACTTTTATCTGCCGATGCTGGACGGGGTCAAGTCACCGTGCCTGATTCATCATCCGGACAATCCGCCGCTGTTTGCATGGACTGAATATGAATACTGGCGTTTTACCGGTGATAATTCACGCCTGCACCGTAATCTGGTTGAAAAGAAATATTTGCAGCGGCATTATGAATTTATGGAAAATCTGTGCACCGGGGATAAATTCCCGTTTTCGCATGTACAGGCAAACTTTCACAAGATCGACCGGGGGTACATGTGGAGCGGCTGCGCTTCAGGAATGGACAATACGCCGCGCGGCGAAGATATGCATTGTAATATTCTCTGGGTGGATGCCCTGGCGCAGATGGCATTGTCGGCATTGTATATCGCCAGAATGGCGGCGGCAATCGGAGAACACGCAATCGAAGCGGACTACACAACCAAATATCAGGCCCATGTTAAACTGCTGAACGACTCTTATTTTGACGAACGCGACGGCTCTTATTACGATCTCTGGATCGCCAATTATGACTATGACCGGATTCTGACCCCGGCGTCGTTCTGGCCGCTGCTGGCGGAAGCCGCTTCGCCGGAACGTGCCGAACGTCAGATATCCGTACTTCAAAATCCGGAATTGCTGGGCGGGAAGGTTCCGGTCACTACTGTAGCCCGCAACAGCCGCTATTTTAAACCGGATGGCCGTTACTGGCGCGGCAGCATATGGCTGCCGGAAAGCTATATGGTTATGCGGGCGCTGGTAAAATACGGCCGCCTCGACCTGGCCGCTGAACTGGCCGAACGCACCGTAATGCACATGGCGGAGACCTGCCGGGATTTCAGCCCGGCCACGATCTGGGAATGTTACAGTCCAACCGAAGCAAAACCGGCACTTGACAAACACGGCGAAAAACTGGTGCGGCCCGATTTCTGCGGCTGGTCAGCGCTCGGTCCGATCTCCATGCTGATTGAAAATATCCTGGGATTCTATAATGTCGATGCCATTGAAAAAGTCGTCAAATATCACTACCGTCCCATAGGCCGTCACGGCATCACCGATTTTTGCTTCGGAGATGTATGTTGCGACATTATCATAGAGAATGACGGTAAAATTCATGTAAAAAGTAATCACCCTTTTGAACTGGAACTGAATAATAAGCGGATTCCGTGTCCTGCGGGAACCAGTATAATCGACATCAGTGCTTGAAGAACTTTTCCATTGGATATTTATTATTCCTGACTGGATATTGGATATTCATTTTTTCCAATAGATCCAACTATTTATCCTCGGAATCCTTTCTGGCGGCGCTGACTACTTCATCCAGTCTGGCGGATAATTCCGGGGCGATTGGTTCCGGCTCATGCTTTGCCAGCAGCTGGCGGCGGAGTTCCTGACAGCGGGTGGACAGGTCTTTGCAGCCGGCGTCCAGCCAGCTCTGATAATATGCGCGGTCCGATAGCGGCGGGAAATAAAGTTCCTGCCGGAAATGTTCAGCCGTGTGGTCATGGGCAATAATGTCATCGCCTGCGACAGCATCCTTGACCACATTAAAACCGAGTGCTTCATCGGAAAAATCCAGTTGCCGCATGGCGCTTTTCACATAACCGATCACTTCGTCCTGGAGCACCAGCATGTCCAGCGAGGTCGCCTGGTCCACGCCGCAAATCCCCATATGTCCATAAATATCGGCTCCAGCGGCGGCGGAAAGCGCCAGTGTAATGCCGGATTCCAGCCCGGCCTGGGCATCCGGACATTTCGCGTCGGTCAAACCGGTGTTGACATAAACCGGGAATCCGTAATGTTTGCCCATCTGGGTCATGGCGACCCCGAAAATGGCCTGTTCCGGCCCGGCAAAAATCATCTGGGTCGTACCCATATCAAACGCGTGGCAGATGCCGCCGTAACAGACCGGCATGCACTGACGGATCAACTGGGTGATGCAGATGCCGGCCAGGATTTCCGCGTTCTCCTGCGCCAGCGTTCCGGCAATCGTCGCCGGTGCGGAAATCCCCATCTGCGCCATCGGCCCGATCGGCACCGGCAGATTAAGCCGGGCAGTCTCAAACAGCAGATCAATGCCGTTGACCGGAAACCGCAACGGGCTGATCGGCTCGAAAAACGGATAAAACGCCGGATATTTCGCAGCTTCCGCTTCGCTGCCGCGCAGCGCGATCAGCAGTTCAACCAGATATTTAGCGGAGGTACGGTCGTGAAACCAGAACGTTATCGGCTTGGTGGTGTTTTTAAGCATCGCGGCAGCTACCGCCACGCAGCGCCACTGCACCGGCAGTTCATGCGGATCGGCCATTGAACCAGCAATATTGATATGCGGCAGCGCATCGGCCAGCCGGGTGGCGCTGACCACATCGTTCAGCGACGGATAGCGGCGCTGTCCGCCGATCTCGTCCAGCCAGAGCGCTTCTCCGGCAATGCTGTTAAAATTGCGTTTGCCGAAACCGAACTCGGCTTTTTTATTCAAATCGCGCCCGTAAATCGTGAACTGTTTGCCCGCGCTGGCGATTGAAGATTTAACCAGATGCTCCGGAAGCTTCACGCGGTTGCTTTTGAAATCAATGATCGCGCCGCTGTCCGCGAAACGTCCCAGCATTTCCTGATGCGGGACTTCCACACCGATTTCGGCCAATATTTTCAGCGATGCCTGATGAACCGCTTCAATCTGTGTCGCACTTAATACTGAAGTATGCATAAAATTTTCCTGTAATGTCGTTTCTATTTGTTTTACGGTTTTACGGTTTTACGGTTTTACGGTTTTACGGTTTTACGCATTTTAGCACTTTAGAACTTTAGAATTTCCCCTACCTCATTTCCGGCAGATACGGGGCTTGCAGCTTCAGCATGTAATCCATGAATTTTTCCGCTTTTGACGCCGAATTCGTCACCGGGTCGGTCAGCAGCGTCTGCAAGAGCAGCGAACGTGATTTTTCCTGATAAGCCATGACCATCAGCTTATGCACGGAATGCTGAACTCGGAGCATTGCCGCGAAACCCTCCGGCAGCGGCGGTGCCTGGTCCGGCACTGCCCCGGAACGGTTGAATACCGCCGGGATTTCGATGCAGCCGTCCTCGCTCAAATTCGGGATATATCTGCCGGTGTTCAGCACGTTCACC
>CAIMFA010000429.1 GCA_903840185.1 uncultured Lentisphaeria bacterium
CCCATGTGATTATTGGTACAAAAACGGTTCATTAATTCATCAAACAAATACCATGCGGCATTCAGCAAACGGTGCTCTCTTTGACCGCCAGTGACGGCAGCAGCCGCACCCTGCATGGTACGCGGTGATCGCCGCCTGCTTCCAGCACATATTTTATCGCCATCCTGCCCAGCGCTTCATAATCCAGCACAACCGTGGTCAACCTGGGGAAAAGATGTGTTCCTATCGGAAGTCCGTCACAACCGCAAACCGCGACATCCTGCGGTATTTTCAAGCCGCGTTCCAGCAGCGCCCGGTAAACTCCGGACGCCATTTCGTCATTAGTGAACACCGCATCAAACTTCAATTTTGAATTAAACGCGGCAACTACAGCGTCATATGCACTATCCGCGGTAAAATCAGTATGCAAAATCAGTTTGTCATCAGCTTTTATACTCCGGCAGGCCAGCGCTTCACGATATCCCTGCTCTATTTCACATGAAAAAAAATGTTCCGGAGCGCCGTTAACCAGTAAAATTCTCAGCCGGCCGCAATCCGCCAGATGCCGTACTCCAACCC
Organism: uncultured Lentisphaeria bacterium; assembly: GCA_903840185.1. Lineage (GTDB taxonomy): Bacteria > Verrucomicrobiota > Lentisphaeria > Victivallales > Victivallaceae > CAIPAT01. The sequence goes on from CAIMFA010000429.1 coordinate 559, forward strand.
TGGCCGCTTCGCTGTTGTCAAAAGCGAACGAACTGTAAGGAATTTCAATCGACGGTTCGCCCGGATTGTCCAGCAAAACCGCGCCGGAATTGGCTTCAAGCAGTGCTTTAAGCTGTTCAATAACAAAACTGCCGACAATCATTGTTCCGGCAGCGTCAGAGTTGCGGATATTTTCCAGCAACTGTAAAAACTGCTGATAGTTTCCGTCACAGGTCCGCACCACGCATTCATATCCATTCTGCGACAGTTGCTGCTCTATCGATGTCAGCAGCCGCGAATGAAACACCGCCATACTGCGGCCCATTGTTCCGGCGATCAGTTGAACTTTCAATACCGGTTCATTGCCGGATGCCGCCGGACGCCCCATGCGCGGCGAACGGATATAACCTAGCCGTTCAGCAGCTTCAATAATTTTCTGCCGGGTCGCCTCTTTAACCAGAGAATTCCCGCGCAATGCCCGGCTTACCGTCATCGCGCTTACTCCGCATTCCAGCGCCACTTCCGCTATTGATTTATCCGTATTTATTTTCATATTGTATATTATAACATAAAAAATGTTAAAGTAAACATAGATATAAAAGAAATGTGAAAAAATATTCTGCAGGATACATTATTCAAAGATTACTTCAATTAAAGCTAAATCGTGTTTTTTGATTTTCAGCACAAGAGTATTGGCGGCGCTCAATGTCAACTTATCATTAGTCTCACTGTTGACGGCGCTCTTGATGGACTTGAAGCCAAGTTTGGCGCAATCAATCTTAACCGGAATCTCGCCATCTCCGCCATAGTTGCCGATCACTAAAAGCATTTTACCACCGCGCAAGTAGGCGCTGGCAAGCAGATTGCCGCTTTGCGCCTTAACCGGAGTATCATCCTCCCAGTAGCCGATGAATCTGCTGTCCAGCTCGGCTTTGCCGAAATCCCAGATTATCTGGTAGATCTTCTGCATCGCCTTTACATCAGTGCCCTGACTGATCCAGACGGTCGGCTGGATCTCGTGCGGCAGCAAACACGCCAGCATTGTGCGGGTTACCCAAGGTCTTCTGTCAATATTAGCGGA
>CAIMFA010000430.1 GCA_903840185.1 uncultured Lentisphaeria bacterium
AAACGCGGCCCTGCACTGGCCCAGGAATGTATCTATCTCCTGTTTAGGCTTTAGCCTTTGTACCGTGACTTCACCGGATTTGCCAAGTTCGGAAGCGTATATGTTTATTACTTTCTCCGTTATTCCGGAATAAGAGTAATATGCAATGAGCGTCTTCATGTGTCGAACTGGAAGCAATATGAGGAGGTGAAGATGTGAAGGTGTGAAGTATGACTTCGTCATGTGAAGAGAAGTATGTCTTCGACACACTTCGTGTTTTTTTTGCCAGCATGGGCAAAAAAAATGGCGGAGAGGGAGGGATTCGAACCCTCGGTTGGATTACTCCAACGCAGGTTTAGCAAACCTGTGCTTTCGGCCACTCAGCCACCTCTCCGGACATAAAAATGTCGAGGAACAGTAAAATAATCCATAACGGCGGTTCATCAAATCGAAAAACGATTTTTTCCGCTTTTTTTATGCATGAAAATCCTTAAATCAGGAATTTTACCCCGGGCACGACGGATAATTCATTGCTGACCCGCTGCATGGTCGCGCGGTCATGGAACGTTACGGAAATTTTATATGAAAGATATTTTCCGGCGGAAGACTCGTTCCCGGTTTCCAGTTTATCAGTAATGCCGTTTGCGGCTAAAACTTTTTCGATTTCGCCTTTCACTTCCGGCACGGCCTTTTCGGTAATGATCTTGTAATGCCATGTAACCGGAAATTTCAGTTCCTGATTCATCATTTTATTTGCCGCAACTGGTTTTGGAGCCGGTGCTGCGGTGATATGCCTGACATTTTTCGCAGTTGCCATTGCGGGCGCAGTTGGTATAAGGACACGGGCATTCCGCTTTTTTAGTATCCTGTTTTTTGACTTCAGCCATGATTGTATCTCCTTATGTGCTGACTTACCAGGTGAATCCCATATTGAAGTGGAAGCGCAGCTTCCTTGAAAGGTCTGACTGATTCGACAGGATCGGATAAGCCAGGTCGAGCTTTACCGGGGCATTCAGGTACGGAACCTTGATGCGCAATCCGTAACCCGCGCCGGAGTTCATGCCGCTCATGCCCATGCTGTATGAATTCTCCCAGGCATTACCGGCATCGATAAAAATCGCACCGCGAATGAAACTCCAGATCGGATGGGTCATTTCAGCGGTCAGGAGCAGCATGGTCTGGCCCCCGGTCGGGTCGCCGTTACGATCCACAGGCGAAACACTGCGATAGGGGAAGCCGCGCAAGCTGTCGCCGCCGCCGAGGAAGTATCTTTCAAAGATCGGCGCCTGGACATTGCGGTCAAAATCGGATAATGTTCCAATCTTGCCGCCCAGGTGGAAGACCAGCGCTTTTTCGAGCAGTGAGAAATAATAGCTGTCCTTGCTTTCCAGACGGTAGAAGTTATTGCTTGAACCGATGACTTTGGAAGCGACTGCACCGCTGGCGTTAGTCAGGTAGCCGGAGGTCGGCTCCAGCAGGCTGTCCCGCGTATCGCGGTTGAGCAGCAGCGAGAACTGGCTGACATTCTGATGTCCTCCCTGAGATTTAAGATATTCTGATGCTGAATCGGAAATATTGTTAACATTGACCTGCTCAATTTTGTATCCGCCGGTAACACTGGTGAAATCGTCAAATACTTTGTGAGTCAACGAGGTCTTGGCACCGATTCTGGATTCATTCCAGTTGTCGTATTCGACCTGGTTGGCATAGCCGGAAACATCCAGGCGCAGCGGCATATCCATCAGCCAGGGCTCGGTAAAATCAACATTTACGCCCTGGCGCTCGATACCGAACATTCCCTGCACTCTGAACCGCTCGCCGCCGCCGTAGAAATAGTTCATCGGGTCGGTGATGTCAAAGTTGCTGTTGCCGACTTCCACCATACCGACCAGACTGTCGGTATCGGAGAAACCGCCCCCGACTTTGACTTTAAACGTTTCCTTTTCCTTCACGTCAAAATGAACGCTCTTCTGGCCGACTTCGTCAGTGCTGACGGCGACGGCCTTGACATCTTCAAAATATCCCATGCCCATCAGGCGGGATTTACTGGCCTGAATGCGGTTCTTGTCCAGCGGGTCGCCGGGCTGAATCGCCAGTTCGCGGCGGATGACTTTGTCTTTAGTGCGGAGATTGCCGGAAATGATCACGTCTTTGACCTTGTATTTCTTGCCTTCGGTAACGATGAAGTCCAGGTCAACGATGTGCGTATTGAAGTCAGGCACGCGCACTACTTTGCAGAAAAAGTCGGCGTAACCCATGGACTCATAGAGATTGGAAATGCTGTTTTTAGATTCCGTCTCCAGCTGGTTGTCAAAAACTTTGCCGGTCTGGAGCTTGATCATTTTCATCAACTGGTCTTTCGGGAAAACAATATTGCCGCCGAGCGATATTTTGCCGACGTTATACGGTTTGCCTTCAAAAACTTTAAATTTAATATCAACGTATTCCGCGTCCTCTTTCTGCTGGACGACGGAAACGCTTTCGACTTTGAAGTCCAGATAACCCTTATTCCAGTAGAGCTCGCGGATGCGCGCCTTGTCGGTTTCAAGTTCATCGCGGTTGAACAAGCCGAATTCCAGGAAACGGCTCAGGTAGGAGTGGCGGTTGGCGATGGAGTCCCTTAACGTGGATTCCGAATAGACCGTGGCGCCTTCAAATGTGACATTGTCCACTTTCAGCCGGAGATTTTCCTTGATCTCGAAAACGACGTTGATTTCATCTTTATTCACGGTTTCCAGCACCGGCGTGATGGTGGCGTCGCCATAACCTTTGTCTTTATAAAAAGCACGGAGTTTCTGGGTGCTTTCACGCAGTTTGTTATCATTCAGCGGCATATCGCCGGCCAGCGTTATTTCCTTCTTCAGGTCATCAGTGGGAAACTTGAGATTGCCTTTAAACAGGATGGCTTTGATTCTGGGTTTGACGCTGACTTTGAAGATGACGTCAACCTTGTCGCCGCCCGCTTTTTTGGTTTCAGAAACGACGTCCGAGAAATAACCGGTCTCATAGAGCCGTTTGATGTCGGCGTTCATAATATTTTCGTCATAGTCCAGGCCCGGCTTCTGCTGGACGTTGAATGAGAGCATTTTTTCCGGGAACTGATATCCGCCGGTCTGAATAAATTCCAGTTTGCCGATTTTTTCGGCAAAAACCGCGGGACTGAGCACAAAACCGGTGAAGATTATTATTATTAAGAACAGTTTTCTGAATATCACTTAAGCCGCTCCTTATTATTTTAATCAAATTTTTCCGGGGGACGGTCTTCATCGCCGAATTTGCTCTTATTCACAAACTCCATGCGATGCGGATAGAACGACAGATCAACCGTGCCGGTCTGGCCGTTACGGTTTTTTTCCACAATCAGCAGGGCGTCAACCCCGTTTTTCATTTCTTCTTTACTCTGCGGTTTGTTTTTCGTCTCATCGCGGTCGCGGTGCAGAAACGCGACAATGTCGGCGTCCTGTTCAATCGCGCCGGATTCGCGCAGATGGCTCAATTTCGGACGGGCGGATGCGCCGGCGGTTTTTTCCACTTCGCGGTTCAACTGCGCGAGGACCAAAATCGGTATCGACAGGTCTTTGGCCAGGCGCTTGATGCCGCTGGAGATATCCGCGACTTCCTGCTGGCGGCTGTCGGTTTTGTCGCCGGAATGCATCAACTGCAGATAGTCAATTACGATCAGCTCGATTTTTTCCATCATCTTGAGGCGGCGGGCTTTGGCCCGCAGCTCGGAAATCGTCAGGCCGCCGGTCGGATCAATAAAAATTTTAGTTTTTCTGAATAAGTCAACTACAGGTGTCAATCTGGTCCATTCCGCCGTTTTGAATGAACCGTCGAAAAATGAGGATTCAGAGATTTTTGCTTCTGTGCAAAGCAGGCGGCGGGTGATTTGCTCAGCGGTCATTTCCAGACTGAAGAACGCCACCGGACGCGGCCTGCTGCCGCGCAGCGCCACATTCCGGATGAAATTCAGCGCCAGCGAGGTTTTGCCGATGGACGGGCGCGCCGCCAGTACGAACATTTCGCCGGGTTTAAAGCCGATTACCAGCTTGTCCAGGTCGGGAAAGCCGGACGGGATGCCGACTTCCACTTCTTTGTCGAGAATCTTCTTGATGTGTTTAAACGACTCGACAATGCTGTCGCGGATTTCGATAATGTCCGATTTGGTGTTTCTATTCCGGACGTCATAGATTTTGGATTCGATCTCATCCACCAGCGCTTTGACGTCGGATTCCACATCGTAGCACTTCAAAAGCGATTCGGAACATACGTTGATCATGTTCCGCAGGATCGAAAATTCATGGACAATGCCGCACCAGGTTTCGATATTGACCGTGGTCGCGATCGAAGCATAAAGTTCGGCCAGGAAAATTTCCCCGCCGACATCTTCAAGCCGGCTGGTTTTGGCCAGCTGGTGGGCGACGGAAATAAGATCAACGCTCATTTCCGTATTGTTGTAAATCTCAATGATGGTTTTGAAAATCTCACGGTGGATATGCGAGTAGAATACTTCTTCATTATGCAGAAGTTCCACTGCAATATCCACACATGGATGCGGTTCCCTGAGCATTGCCGCGATTACCGCTTTTTCCGCTTCCAGATTATGAGGCTGCGGCCGGTCTTCAGAGATTACTCCGGGAATCTTTTTTTTGTTCAGATTTTCTTTTTTATCTGCCATCGCGGATTATGCGCGCACAACCCAGACTTTCACTTTGGGCGTGACGTCGTGATGAAGCTTGACTTCAATCTCAAACTTGCCGAGCTGCTTGAGCGGCTCTTCCATCTTGAACTTCTGATGGTCAACATGGATGCCCAGTTCCGCGAGTTTATCCGCGATATTTCTGGCGCTGACCGAGCCGAACAGCTTGTCATCTCCAGAGGCCTGCATCGGGATAGTAACATCGGCTTCCGCGAGCTTGACGGCAAGCAACTTCGCTGCTTCCAGTTCCTGTTTGCGGTGCGCTTCGATTTTTTCTTTTCTGGCAGCCAGCACTCTCAATGTTCCCGCGGTCGCTTTCGCGGCCAGGCCTTTCGGCACCAGGAAATTTCGGGCATATCCGGGGGCAACGTTGACTTCGTCTCCGGCGAGTCCCAGATTTTCAACGTCTTCGAGCAATATCAATTTTAATAACGCCATGACCTTATAACTCCTTGACTAAATCGGCTTATAATACCAGACTGATGATTCTGGCACGCTTGATGGCGACACTGAGCATCTTCTGATGCAGCAGACAGGTGCCGGTGATACGGCGGGGAAGAATCTTCCCTTTTTCGGTCTGGAACTTTTTCAGGGTTTCCGGATCCTTGAAATCAATATAATTGGCGCTGATTTCGCAAAAACGGCAGATTTTCGGTTTGTTAACCCGCCTTTTGCGTCTGATCGTGTTATTCTTCTTTTCCATATTCTTTTTCCTTCTTCTGGTTAATTATATAAATAATTGTTAAGATTAAAACGGAATGTCATCTTCGGCTTCATCGCCGACCTTGAATGCGTTGTCCGGCATGGGAGGAACACTTTTTCTCTGCTGCTGCTGAGGCGGCACCTGATGTTGCTGCGGCTGCGGCTGGCGCGGCGGCTGATACTGCGGCGGAGCCTGGTACTGGGACTGCTGCGGCGGCTGGTATTGCGGCGGTTCTTCGCTGCTGCCTTCGGGTTCGTAAGCATCGGCTCCAGCGCCGCCCTTGTCGGATTTGCTCATGAATTGAACCATTTCCGCCACTACTCTCAGCTTTGACCTTTTCGCCCCGGTATCCTTGTCATGACTCTGGTCGAGCTGATTGCGTCATTCGAGCATGATCTGTGAGCATTTTTCCAGATATTTACCACAACTTTCAGCCTGATTGCCCCAGACGCAAATATCCACAAAACAGACTTCTTCTCTATCCTGGTTGTTGGCGGTGAACCGGCGGTTCATTGCCAGGCCGAATTCGCACAGCGCCATTCCGCCGGAAGTGTAGCGCAGCTCGGGCTGCCGCGTAAGATTACCCAGTAATATCACTTTATTCAGAGAAGCCATTGTTTTTCTCCCAAATCCGGCTGGAACTATTCAAGCCGGATATTTTTGACGACTGCCGGACGATCATAGTTGATAATCATGTTACGGACGACTTTTTCATCCAGATGGAATTTGTCGCGGATGACATCAATCTTTTCGGGTTTGATCTGGAAAATGTAGTTCCAGTAGATCCCGGCTTTGCGTTTTTCGATTTCACAGGCAAACTGGTGACGTCCCATTGCCACGGACTCTTCCATTTTGCCGCCGAGCTCTCCGATAAGCGCCGCGAAATCCCTGGTAAAGGCTTCGCCTTCATCTTCCACTTTCCGGACATCCAGAATAAATATTGCTTCGTATTTTTTCAAAACCTGTTCCTCCATGGTTTTAGTTTTTATCTCCGGCACCGCCGGAATTTTCTTTATTCTCTTCATCGGCAATTTCCATGCCGTTGAAACTGTTCATAGCTGCCGCGATTCCTCGCGAAACCGCCATTATCACGGCATCCGCCGCGATTGTGATAACTTTGTCAAAAACCGGTTGTTCACTGGCCGGGAACTTCGATAACACATGGTCTATCTGCTGTCCTGCCGATGCCCCGCCGATCCCGATCCGCAGTCTGGCGAACTTTTGCGATTCGAGACTGATGATGACCGACTCCACTCCATTATGTCCGGCGCTGCTGCCGTTTTTCCGTAATCTGACCCTGCCCAGCGGCAGATCAACATCATCGTAAACCAGCAGTATCTCTTCCGGCTGGAGTTCTTTGCGCATCGCCAGTCCCGCAACAGACTTTCCGCTCAGATTCATAAATGTCATCGGCTTGAGCAGTGTCAAGTTCTGACCTTTGAACCTGCCTTCCCAGTATATCCCGCTGAACCCCTCCTTTTTGTCATAGTTTCCAGGCAATATTTTTAATAAGGCGTCAACCGCTTCAAATCCGGCATTGTGACGGGTTTTCTCGTACTCCCTGCCGGGATTACCAAGTCCAACCACAAGTTGAATCCGGTGTTCTTCTGCTGACATCTGCACAAATCCTTGTTAGCCTGGCCGTCATTTATAATGAATTTATTTCTTTTTTGCAGCAGGCTTGGCAGCGGCGGCAGGCGCTTTTGCAGCCGGAGCCTTTGCACCGGCGGCAGGAGCCTTTGCAGCAGGAGCTTTCGCGGCGGCGGCAGGAGCCTTCGCGGCGGCGGCAGGTGCCTTCGCGGCGGCGGCAGTTGCGGCAGTTGCGGCAGTGGCGGCAGGCGTGGCGGCGACTTCAGCCGTGGACGGCTTGATCATGTGGAATACCACTGCATCCGGATCGCTGACCGCGGATACGCCTTCCGGCATGACCAGGTCTTTTACGTGAATGCTGTGATCGACTTCCAGACCGCTCAAGTCAATGGTGATTGCTTCCGGCAGCGCTGTCGGCAGGCAGCTCACTTCAATGGTGTGCAGCGGCTGTTCGAGGATACCGCCATGGGTGATACCGATGGATTCAACACCGAACGCCGGATGAACCGGAACTGAGGCGTGAATCTTTTCGTCCATTCTGACGGCCTGGAAATCGATATGCAGGAATACGTTTCTCAACGTGTCATACTGCACTTCTTTAACCAGCGCCATGCTCACATCCGCGCCTTCTTTCAGGCTGATCAGCGTGATGTCCAGATTGGCCAGCGGCTTCCATTCGTTCACATCGACCAGCACCGGGCGGCAGGCCGCTCCGTGCATGTAAATGTTCGCAGGCACCATGCCGGACTTTCTGGCACGGCGGGATGCGCATTTGCCGAATGCATCTCGCGACTTTACATTTATTTCATACTTCTTGCTCATACTTTCCCTTTCGTTTATTTTAAGGTTATCAGCTTTTTTATTTAATCTTGATTATTTGAAAAGGGAAGATACCGACTTCCCTTCGTGAATCCGCTTGATCGCTTCGCCGAGCAGCGGCGCCACGCTCAGCACCTTGATTTTGCCGTTCAGGTCATCCGTTACCGGTATGCCGTCCGTGGTGATCAGCTCTTCGATTGCGTCGCATTCACGGATCCGTTTCTGGCCGTCTTCATTCAGCAGGCAGTGCGAAACCGCCGCGTAAATTTTGGCCGCGCCTTCCTTCTTCAGCAGTTCGGCGGCCGCGCAGATTGTCCCGGCGGTCGAGGTTAAATCGTCGGTGATCGCGCAGATTTTGCCTTTGACTTCGCCGACCAGGTGCGACAGCGCCACGGAATGGGCGTTCAACCGGCGTTTGGCAACAATCGCCAGACCGGCGTTAAGCATATTGGAATAGGCCATGGCCATTTTCACGCTGCCGGAATCCGGCGAAACCACGACCGCGTCTTCGCCCAGTTTCTTCTTCAGATAGGGCGCCAGCACCGGGCGGGCGTACAAATGGTCCACGGGAATATCGAAAAATCCCTGAATCTGTTGTGAATGCAGGTCCATCGCGATGATCCGGCTGGCTCCCGCCACGGTCAGCAGATTGGCCACCAGTTTGGCGGTGATCGGAACGCGCGGCTTGTCCTTGCGGTCCTGACGGGCGTAGCCGTAAAACGGCAGCACGGCGGTAACTCTGGCGGCGGACGCGCGTTTCGCGGCATCCAGCATGATCAGCAGTTCCATCAGGTTTTCATTCGGCGGCGCACAGGTAGGTTGAATAATGAAGATGTCGGCACGGCGGATATTTTCTTCGAACTGAACGAAAATCTCGCCATCGGGGAAACGGGTCAGATTGACTTTGCCAAGCGGCGTTCCCAGATATTCTGCGATATCTTTGGTCAGCTTCGGATTCGCGGAACCCGAATAGATACAGATGTTGTTTGACATCAGAGTCATCCTTATTTTTCCAGTTTATCCTTGATTCAACCTGTCGCAATGCCAGGATGATCAGGCAGCCGGAAACCGGATGCTGAGTCCAAACCTTGCGGGCATGTCCAGTTCAAACCGGACAAAAATCCTTACGGATTAAGGTTTAATCATACAATTATATGAATTAATTTTAATTCAGAATCTTTTAAAATAGTCCAACTTTCCCCAATTGCAAATCCCCCGATGAGTTTTATCCAAAAGAGTTTACAGAAGCGCAGACAACCTGAGCGCTAATTTCCAGACTTTTTATTATTTTTCTCAAAATCATCTTTTACGGAAGCTTCAGATGGGTAAGATACTTTTACTCCGCCGACATACCAGCCATCGCATTTAAAATAGTCCTCTGGAGTTCCGGCATCTTTCTCTCCTGCTTTTCGTTCTTTCAAGAAGATAATTGAAATATCCATAAAGTGTAATTTACCATTATCGGACTTACATAGTCTCCATTTTAATATTTCACAATGGTTTTTACTGCCATCATAGCTGTGCCCATCATCAAATTCTATTGAAGAACGGATAATGCTTGTACTTCCGCCATTCCAATAACACCCGATTGCTTCAAATGCCTTTTTGGCGGAAGTTCCTGCTTTAAGTTCATTCGTATCAGGGAATTTATTCACTTTTTTGTAACAACCATATAATACTGATTTGCAATCATTAGATGACAATATATATTAATCTCCATGTTCTTAATATTGGAGGTTTATAATGAGTTCTCGTAAAATGCTTGACGAAGACCAGTGTCAGAAAATTGAGTTGGC
>CAIMFA010000431.1 GCA_903840185.1 uncultured Lentisphaeria bacterium
GAGTGCTGATTCATCCAAAACGCGAGCACCTCTAATAGCCTTTATTTTTTTGTTTTAGCAAAATTTTGCTGAAACGAAAATATCGCTCAGCCAAAGTCGGATGGCCTAAACTGCAATATCCGGCGGTTATTCTTAATGAATAACCTGGCTTCCAACACTAAAATCAGTTCCGCGAGTATTCGCGGCAAGATGTTATTGTTAACTTGACGTAATGCGTAACAACTTTACTATCAAGAATTTGAGTGAGGAATAAATAAATAAAAGTAAGGGCTATTATGTCAAATATATTGCCAAAGAATATCGAAGAGGCTGTCAATGGTCTCATCGCCCCCTGGAATCTTAATCTATCCGTTCTACTGGAGAAATCCAAATCTTTTGATCCTCGAATGGACAACCCGTCTGATATGCAACGCTGGTTATCCGTTGACGCCGCAGAGAAATACTCTGGATGCGGCCGTTGGACTCTTGCGCGCGCCATAAAAGCGGGAAAAATCAAAAGCAGCAAACTCAGCTCGTCCAGAAGTGGCAAGGTTCTCATAGAACGTGCCTCGGTAGACGCGTGGCTTGAGCGTTGCCGCTGGAAACCTTCCACGTAAATGTGACTTTCCGGGAACTGAGCCATCATAGGCATCGGTTCCCTGGACCTCAATTGTCGGTATTTACCCTTTATTCTGGCAACCTCGCTTGCCGTAATACAGCTTTAAATTCCCGACAGAATTTTCCATAATTGTGCTTTTATATGTATTATTGGCGGGGTTTTTCGCCTCGAGGCGATCCCTTTCATTGTAGAACTTTTAATAGAACCAGGAGATGAAAAAAATGACCGATAAGAACGATAAATCTGATGAAGTTTTTCATAATTTAACGTCGATGATCAATTATCCCGACAAATTATATCCCAGCAACGACATTGCGCTGCAAAGGATACAGGACCTGACCTTCGCAGAGATTGCTGTCCATGGAATGCTTTGCGACAATCAACAAAGGAGAGCACTGTTTACACGCAGAGATAATTATGAATTTTTCTGCATGCACGAAGACTATATCATTGGAATTAAACCGGAAGACCTTATTGTTTTCGGGGATGCGGGGTGTGAGATTCCAATCAGGCAAAAAGATATTGCGAACAAAGGTGGTAATGTTTTTACGCCTGTGGAACTTGGGCTGAACGCCTCTAAGCTGGAGAAAGATAAATTATTGTACCTTGGTCATCGGGAACATAAAAACATTTCATCAGGCTGGGAACAACCACCCGGCTGCAAAGATGAAAGTTTTAATCTGAATCAAATATCCAATATTCAGCCCGGCGGCAAGGAGCCATATTTCCCGATGTTGACGCTGATAGGGATTAAGTGGTCAGTAATAAGGAAGTGTAAATACACAATAGACATGGTGGCGGCAGAATTATTCGAGCGCGGTTTTGCGACCCGATCAGAACTGCTAACCCCCATACATGGATTGCCGCCCGAGTACTGGACTGAAACGTTAAGCGAACCGGAGATCCCGTCAAAGTCTAAGTTGGCATATACAGCCATTGAGTCTTTTTTCGATCCAGTTACGGCTTTAGGGATGCGTGGATTTTGGCTTAAACACGCGGCAGGAATTCCATTCTGTTGTCCGGGTTCATATTGGCAGCACAAAGACGAGGATCACCCCACATCATTCCTGTCAGCACCGGCACATAAGATGCCGCTTGACAGGCAAAACATTGAGAGCGGCAATCCTATCGTCGTCACGGAATATTTACAAATATCCAGCATCAACGGTGACAACAACAAGATTGCTGTGGTTAGCTGGCTGGGTGGTGCAGCGGGTATCTCGCGGTCCGATTTGACTCCTTTGCTTGGAAAAACGTTTTATTATTTGCTCAAGCTGTCGGATAATGAAAAAGATGGAAAGCGTGCGGTAGAATCCATGCTAAAATTTCTTTCAACGCTGAAAGCACAGGGCTTTTTCCATTTCAAGATTTTAGATACGATTTACTGCGATATAATTGATGAAGGGCGGATAGGATTGCTCTGCCAGCGCTATAAAGTAGAAATCCCAGACAACTTGGCCTACGAGAATTGCGGCATAGGACTAAATTGGCGACCACCCGCAACTGTCGGATCTACTATTTTTGGGCGGTCTGTCCAGGAAGGCCGACTTCACCTCATGCATAGTCCGAACGGCACAGGGAAGACACTGTTCACGCAAGTCATGGCGAACATCCTGATACGCGGGGATGCTCCTGACTTTGGCGAGCCGTTATCATTTCAGCCAGGCAGAATATTCAGAATTTTTTATATCCAGTCTGAAATGCAAGCGGGCGACGTGCCCCATGATGACATGCAGGAACGGCAGAAAAGACTCGACAGATTGTTCGGGAAAGCACTTCCAAAAGGTATGCTGACGTTTTATAAACCTGCTGGAGACATTTGCAAACTCTCTGAGCAGGAATCCATTGTCAGCAGATTAGCCGAATTGGATCCGGACGGAAAGTCACAGTGGATAATTGTAGTTGACAATATATTGTCGGTTATGCCCTCTGCAACATCCAAGAGCGGGTATGACAAAATCAAACCCTGGTTTGAAGCCCTTAAAGCACTAGGGATAACCATTTTTCTTATTCATCATGACAATCTCGAAAACGGCAGTTACGGGACGAGCGCCATTTTAAATGATGCAGATTCGAGGTGGCACATAACTCTTACTGACCAAGTACGCGATGAGATCGTTCAGGCGTTACCCAGCGAAATCCGAAATGATTTAAATACTTACGGCCAATTGCAGGACGCTACCGAAACGCTTGCCCGGATGAACACTGCGGCCCGGAAGGTTTATGTCAAAGTTGGCAAAGGACGCCATCTTTCGGCAAGTGACATGCGTCCGTTTTCAATCCAGTGGACTCTTTCAGATACTGTCCAAAAGCTTTCATCAGAATATTCCGATTACAGTGATCTTGAAGCGATTGTACAAAAAAAGCTGGTGGAATACAAAGCCAAACTGGAACTATCCTGGGGGGGAAATACCCCTACGCCGGACTGTGATATTAACAGTACCGCAGCGCCATCGGAAGTAAGCATAGAATCTAACGGTTCTAGCGCCGGACAGACTCAGGTGTATGCCGGGACGCTTCCAACGACCTTTGCTGGCTTAAAAGGCCTTGACGGGGAAAACCAGCGCAAAGCACTGCTTGAGTTGCGGCTAAAACATGGATCGATAAAGGGCGTAAGCAGCGAGTTAGATTGCTCCGAGAGCAGTATCGAAGGGTTGTGCCAGGATCATGGAATCACGAAAAAGGCAGTGGAGGTCTATGCCGCCATGAAGGACGCGGAAGTCAAATAATTTAAAAGGCTCTCCCCGTGGAAATGCCACGGGGGGAGGTAAAGGTTATCTCAGGAGAAGTCGAAAGCGCAGCATATTTCATTAGTAGATAGCGATCTTGTGAAAGCAAAAATGGAACGCATAAGGGAAATCGTATGTCTGTGGCATGGCAACTGGCTATGTCACAGACGCTTCAGACGATGTTTCGCAACTCCCATGCGCAGTTATGAATATCGTACAAAATATAACCAAAAGGAAAGTATTATGGAAATCAATCATGAACTGATAAA
>CAIMFA010000432.1 GCA_903840185.1 uncultured Lentisphaeria bacterium
GCTTCAAACTCCATCCGGACACCGGATGCGATTTCAATGCCGAAAACAGCCGCTTATGGCATCAGATCCAGGAGGCGTATCAGAAGAATGATCTGGACAGCCTGCTGGCGATTCAAGCCTCACTGGATATGAAACAGGACCCGATGGCCGGACATATTTCATGCACCCAAATCCTGGCGGTGATCAACAATTTCAAAAATGGTTTGCGCTCGGTCCGGGCTCTTGTCCGCAATGCCAGACAGGACTCCTCCTGGGGTTTTCTGGCCTGGTCGGATAAAGAACGCAAAGCCGCGATGCGGCAGCTCGAACAGCAGTTTATCCGCGAACAGCACAGCTTGAAATACGAACTGGAATATATGGAGAGTATAGAGAAAAAATGGAGCAGGCCGACGGTACCAAGACCCAAGCCCAAACCTGAAACAAAAGCCAAAGCCGGCGCAAAAGCCAGGCCGGGGCCGAAAGAAAATTCGCAGCCGCCAAATTACTCTTCGCCTGCGGAGCAATATGTTCAGCCGGAATTATTTCATTTTTAAGCTATACTTCAAGGCGGGCTTTGCCCGCAGGCCAAAAGACAGGGAGTCAGAAGTCAGTGCTTGACTGCGGTATCCGCAGTTTTACGAAAGATAAAAATAAAGAGTGACTGGTGACTGGTAAAAAATAAAAAGACAAAGTTTTCTTTGTGCCTTGCTAACTATCGGGTTAGTCCCGCGACTGCGGGATGTCTTTGTGGTTAAAATAGAACGTCTTGCGCCGCTACTTTTTGATACGGGTAAGTTTCAGTTTTACTTTTTCCGGATAGATGTTATTGACTTTTATTTCGGGGTCGTTAAGCCAGCAGCAGACTTCGGAGCTGAAAGAGCCGGATTCCTGCAAGGATGAAACATCTATGTAAGACTTTATTTCCTCCGGCTTCAGCAGCGCGACTTTGCTTTGCGGGCCGTAAACCGTTATATCGGCGTTCGGCGTGGAGAGCAGCTCCACTTTCAGCAATTCGTGATCATCCGGGGACTGCAGCATCCGGATCGGCACCGATTTGAACGTCCTGGTGATGAAATTCCGGACGATTTCCACCTGAACCGTCACCTTGATCGGGGAGACTTTTATGGAGTCTGGAACGGACAGCGGAGCCTGATATTCAAAACTTTCTATTGTCTGGTTGTCCAGCGGAATCGGACGGGTCTGGATGGATTTAATTTCTCCGATAATGCTCTGCGGGCCGATTATCAGCACTTCCGCCGGATTGATTTTTATTTTCCCGACCGCGTAATCCTTCGGCAGGGACTGTATTGAATCAAACTTCTGCTCGACCATCACCTTTTTGGAATCATTCCTTTCAAGCGAGAGCGGAATCTCTTTCGGGTTGAAATTGGTCGCGGTCACGCCAAACGGGGTTTTAATGTTGTCCAGGCTCAATTTAAGCAGATAAGGGAACCCGGTGATATATTTATTCTCCACCACTTCCGCTTTGACTTTGATATCCATCGCGCCAATGCCGGAAATGTTGTTTTTGCTGCCGCGCACGGTCACGGTGATAGTCGGCTTCCTGGCGTCCAGATTGATCAGTCCGCCCGGCAGTTCAATGTCCACCGGAACATTTGATATCTTCTCTTCAGTGCCGATTTTATTGGCGACCATGAAGTACACCAGCACCGCAAAAAAGACCGCGATTAATTTCCGGAGAAAATCATTGCGGATGAACGCCGGAATCCATCTGAAGCGGTCTCTTTCCTGATTGTTTAAACGATAGTCCATTATGATCCCTCTTCGCCGCTGGTAAAGCCGGTAAGTTGTTCATTTTCCTCCATCGTGCCGAACATGCTGGAGAAAGAATCGGCATCGTTGGATATCAGCAGCCCGGTCAGGTACTGCAGCAGTTTGTCCGCCTTGACGTCCTGCCGCAGACTGCCGCGGCAGGCAATGCTGATCTTGCCGGTTTCCTCTGACACCACGACCACTACCGCGTCCGATTCCTCCGTAATGCCGACGGCCGCGCGGTGGCGGGTGCCGAGCGATCTGGTCAGGGACTCGTCGCGGGAAAGCGGCAGGATTGAATGAGCCGCGATGATTTTATCGTTTTTAATAATGATCGCCCCGTCATGCAACGGTGAATTCGGGAAGAAAATAGATTCGATGATCAGGGAATTCAGTTTTATGTCCAGTTTTATGGAATCTTCGACAATCGCCCGCATCCCGATGCTGCGCTCAATGACGATCAGCGCGCCGATACGGCGCTTGGACATATTCAATACCGCTGTCACAACTTCGGTAATGGCCTCTTTTTTACGGTTGGAATGCAGAAAGGAGGCGCTGCCCAGCTGAGCAAAGGCGCGTCTGAGTTCCGGCTGGAATATGACGATGATCGCGGTCGCCAGGACCGTCCAGACGCCGGCCAGAATCCAGTTGAGCACTTCAAGTTTGATCAAGTCGCAGACCGCTGTCAGCAGCATCAGCATGATCAGGATCCCGGCCAGGATGTTCGACCCTCTGGTGCCGCGCAGATAATACAATACCTTATAGATCAGGAACGCCAGAATGGCAATCTCCAGCGCCGGCCTCAAATATGCCCAGGCGTCCTGCATGTAGATCATGTAATTTGCCATTTTGTGTCTGTACCCTGATATTTAGTTTTACATGTTTTAACGTTTATACAATATCTGGAGTTATGCAAAAATCCAGAAGTCAGGAGTCAGAAGTCAGGAGTCAGAATAGAAGACTTAAAAACATAACTTAGAAATCCTGAAATCTTTTTACTGTTTGCTTTCACTTCTATCGTCTCCCGGCTTGTCTGTCATGCGGCATGACTTCCTGTTTGATTCTTTAGCTCTCAGGCTTTATTCTGATTTTTCTTTCGAAATTCCATCTTTTCCTTTGAAAAACCTTTCAAATTCCTGAGAATTTCTTATTCCTGAAACTGCTCAAGCCGCCGTCTCCAGCTGCCTCCTGACTTCTCCTCCCTGCATCAGCGCAGCGGCTGAACATCGTCACAACATCTTTCATTGCCCTGACATCATGCACCCGGATGATTTCCGCATGGCGCATGGTCAGAAACGCGGTAACCCCGGCGGTTCCGAAGATACGCTCCTCCGGATTTTTGCGTCCGAGCACCGCGCCGATAAACGATTTGCGGGAATGTCCGGCCAGAACGGGGAATCCCAGCGCTTTAATTTCTCCGATTCTGCCGATCAGCTCCAGATTCTGTTCCGGAGTCTTTGAAAATCCGATTCCCGGGTCCAGTACAATATTTTCCCGTTTCACGCCGTATTCAAGGGCTTTTTCCACCGCGTGCAGTAAAAATTCCGAAACTTCTTCAACCACGTCGCCATATTTGAGGTTTTCCGCTGACTGCATGGTTTCCGGCGTTCCCCGCATATGCATCAGTATCAGGCCGGCGCCGTGTTCCGCGGCAATCGCGGCTATTTCCGGAGAATGCTGCAAGCCGGTAATATCATTAATAATATCCGCGCCGGCTGCAATGGCGGCTCCGGCCACGGCCGCTTTTCTGGTGTCCGCGCTGATAATGCAGGCTGGATTTATACGCTTTAATTCCCGGATCACCGGCACAATCCGGGCGGCTTCCTCTTCCGGACTGACGGAGGCGGCACCGGGGCGCGTGGATTCTCCGCCGATATCAATGATGTCAGCCCCGTCTTCAAGCAAATTCAATCCGTGCGCAACGGCAGTTGCAGTATTGAAACATCTGCCGCCGTCGCTGAATGAGTCCGGCGTAACGTTGACGATTCCCATCAAACGGCTTACGCCGGAAAGATCCAGTTGCCTGTTTTTGAAACAAAGGACCATTAAGTTATGCAAGCCCGTATAAAAATTAAACTGTATTCCGCAGTTGAAAATACATTTTTTATTACTGCGGAATATATGTTAAACGGTTTCCTTGTCGTCATCCTCTTCGACGTCATCAATGTCTTCGACATCATCAACGTCATCAATATCATCGACTTCGTCAATTTCATGAATGTCTTCAGCTTCGGGCACGATTCCGGCATCAGGAACAGCTTCCACTTTAATGCTGCTTTCCTCGCCTTCGACTTTGACGATCTTGGCCGCGCCGGTGATACGGTCGGTTTCGCGCAGATTCATGATCTTCACGCCTTTTGACGCTCTGCCGATAGTCCTGATCTCATCTGTGGGGATGCGCACCAGTTGTCCGCGTTCCGTGGTCAGGACAAGTTCGTCGCCTTTTTCCACCTGGATTGCGGCAATGACTTTATCTTCAGCGTCGCGGAACCGGATATTGGTCACGCCTTTGGCGCCGCGTTTGGTCTTGCGGTAAGTGCTGACAAAGCTGCGTTTGCCCATGCCGCGGGAAGTTACGACGAGCAGTTCCGGCCCGGTGGCGTTTTCCTCCTGGCCTTCTTCGATTTCGCCGATTTCCTCTTTAATGACTTCCATGCCGACCAGATAATCGCCCGGCAGCTTGAACCGCATACCGGTTACGCCGCGGGCGCCGCGGCCCATCGGACGCACCTGGCCCTGGTCAAACCGGCAGGCCATGCCCAGGCCGGTGGAAAGAATGATGTCATTGCCGACAGTGGTGATATCCGCCGCGATCAAGTCATCGTTTTCTTCGATGGTCAGGGCGCGGATGCCGGTGCGGCGCAGATTCTTGAATGCCGGCAGCGCGGTCTTTTTGATGTAACCGCTGCGGGCCGCCATGATAATATATTTGCCGGCGTCTTCCATTTCGTCCGGACTGACCGTCAGCATGGCTTTGATCTTTTCGCCGGGCTCGATCTTGATCATATTGACAATGGCTTTGCCTTTGGACGTCCTGGACGCCTCCGGAATCTCATACACGTTCAGCCAGTACATGAACCCTTTATCCGTAAAGAAGAAAATCAGGTCGTGGCTGTCCGCGTTGAACAGATGCTCGACAAAGTCCTCCTCTTTGGTTTCCATGCCCATGATGCCTACGCCGCCGCGGTGCTGAGTGCGGTAAGTGTCAGACGGCACCCGCTTGATGTAACCGGTATTGGAAACCGTTATCACGCAGGAATGTCTGGCGATCAGGTCGGCAATATTCAAATCGCTGTCGTCGAAAGTGATTTCGGTACGGCGCGGATTGGAATGTTTATCTCTGACTTCGATCAGTTCAGTTTTAATCACTTCCAGACGCATTTCACGGCTGGCCAGCAGGGATTTCAGATAGGCAATAAGTTTGGTCAGTTCTTCATATTCCGTCTGGACGTCTTCAATCGCCAGTCCGGTCAACTGGTGCAGGCGCATTTCCAGGATGGCGCCGACCTGCTCTTTGGAGAACTGGAAGCGGGCGATCAGGCCCTCGGCGGCGGCTTCGCGGTTTCTGGAATCGCGGATGATTTTCACCACTTCATCAATATTCGCCAGCGCCAGCAGCAAACCTTCCAGGATATGCGCCCTGGCTTCAGCTTTCTTGAGTTCAAATATCGTCCTGCGGACGATCACTTCCATGCGGTGGTCAATATATGCCTGCAGCACCTGCGGCAGATTCATCACACGCGGACGGTTATGGTCAACCACCAGCATGATTGAACCGTATACTGATTCAAGCTGGGTGTGGGCGTAAAGCTGATTGAGCACCACGCTGCCCATGGCTCCGCGCTTGATGTCAATCACCACGCGGATGCCCACCCGGCGGCTGGTCTCGTCGCGCAGACCGGAGATGCCGGTAATCTTTTTATCATTGACCAGTTCGGCAATCTTCTTCACCATATTTTCTTTGTTTATGGCGTACGGGATCTCGGTGATGATGATTTGCTCTTTGCCGTTGGCTTCGACTATTTCCGCCTTGGCGCGGACTCTGAAAGTCCCTCTGCCGGTGGCGTAGAATTTGCGGACTTCATTTTTGCCGCGCAGAATGGCGCCGGTCGGAAAGTCAGGACCGGGCAGATGCTGCATCAGCTCGTCAATCGTCGCCGTCGGATTTTCCATAACACAGATCGTGGCATTGATCACTTCGGCCAGATTGTGCGGCGGAATGCTGGTCGCCATACCGACCCCGATACCGGTTGTGCCGTTCACCAGCAGCTGCGGGAAACGCGCCGGCAGTACCGTCGGTTCCTGCGAAGACTCGTCAAAGGTGAGCGTCATGTCAACGGTATCTTTTTCAATGTCGGCCAGCAGTTCTTCCGACAGGCGCTCCATGCGGCACTCGGTGTAACGGTAGGCTGCGGCGGCGTCGCCGTCAATACTGCCGAAGTTACCCTGTCCGTCAATCAGCGGGGCGCGCATTGAGAAATCCTGGGCCAGACGCACCATCGCGTCATAAATCGAGGAATCGCCGTGCGGATGGTACTTACCAATCACTTCCCCGACGACTTTCGCGCTTTTGGTATACGAGTGGGATTTGGACAACCCGAGCATATGCATAGCGTACAGGATGCGCCGGTTCACCGGCTTCAGCCCGTCGCGCACATCCGGAATCGCGCGGCCCACGTTTACGCTCAGGGAATACTGCAGATATGCAGTATGCATAATATCTTCAATATTTACAGGAAAATCTCTTGATTCAAGCTCATTCATAGTCTTTGTCTTGTCTCCATGCTGATCCCCCGGTGGAGGACGTTATAAATACATTTTAATAATCTACACCTTTTACCGGTTTTGACAAGCTGAAATCAACCTTTATACACCGTTTTTTGACAATTTTTCCAGACCGGCGCAAACACTTAAGCCGCAAGCAGATTTATTACAATGGAAACAGGCGATTATGCCAATATATGAGAGCCAGAAAACAGACCGCCGCCGGAACAGCAGAACGTCGTAAAAAAAGAGAATGTTTCAGCGGGGGCATAAAGGCGAGGATGGACTTGAGTTGTCGACAACTGAAACTGGAACCTTCTGACGGGAAAAAATATGCGTTCTACGAGCCAATTTTCAAAATCTTCGAAATATTCAGCCGTGTAGAATATCTCTCTTATGATTGCGCAGCAATCTTTGGACTGCGGCGACCCTGCGCCGCTTTGGATTAAGGATAAAATCCCAATACGGGCAGATATACAAAAACAGGGGGGGAAAACAAAGCGGCGCAGAAGTGCTGCACTCCAAAGTCAGGCCGGAGCGCCTGACAAAACCCGGATTTCCATCCTTTTGTTGATTTTCATTGCTTTTCCACCTCGTCCAGTTCTTTGATTATTACTCCCAAACATTCTTTCGAACCGAAATATATCAGGACAGGAAATTTTATCTTCCGTCAGTCTTTTCGTCCGGGAGAATGGAAATGTTAGGAACAATATGGTATTTTTCCAATACTCGCAATATACATTCTTCTCTCTTTCTTAAGACCATGCTAATTTTTTGATTCTTCAGATATTTATTATAGTAATCAGTTAAAATAGCTTTGTCTTCATCGGTGACTTTCCCCAACTTGTCTATGCAGAAAGCCAAATTAGAAACAGCAAAAGTAAGGAGTTCACTAGCTCTGCCTTGAATTAAACTATTGCAAAGCATTACATATGCTTTATGTGCCAGATCAAAGTCTTTGACTAGCAACGCTGCCGATTCCAATAGACCGAAATAATCTATTGCATCAAAATTATCTTTGGGAGCTGTATTTTCATTGATCTTTTCCTTTGCCCAACTGGCGAACCCCTGAGGGGATGAATATAAATACCGTCTTCTGGCTTCTTCAAACAAGGGGTACTCGGTCAGTTCCGGAAGCTGCTGAACAGCTTTCCAGTCTCCAGCCCGTATAAACCAGACTAATGCAGAACATGATATTGCATTTAAATATTCTTTTCCTTTTGCATTTTTGCTATTACTGGCAGACTCAAGCCATATTTTATACCATTGATCCATTATTTCAGGAGACGCCCAGTATCTAAGTAGATACATATCAATTTCTCCATAAATGCTGCATTTAGTTCTCTTCTCATAGGCAACATTGATTTTAGCTAATTCATCTTTATGTTTTTCAACCAGTTCAATCGTTTTCTCCGCGGAATCAGAAATTAAATGCACTCTTGAATAGTCCTTGCAACCGGCACAAAACAGCCAGAAAACACACATCAACAATAGCCAGTGTCTACGTAATTCCATAACTTCAACATCTTTCCTTAATATTTCTAAAATGGTAAATTTTGATCAACTTTAGCGCTGAGCTAATTGCTTTTCCGCCTCTTCCAGTCTTTTGATTACTACTCCCAAACATTCTTTCAAACCGAAATATATCCGGACAGGGAATATTATGCAAACATCAAAAACACAAAATCCGGCTTCGATAATATGTCCAACGGGGTTAATACAGAGGCGGGTTCGGCGACTCCGCCCTACTAAAGGCAAAAATCTGTCTGCCGGGACGGCTGAAACTACCTGGTTCCGTCATATCGGGGCCTGCTGAATTGGAATATAGCACATGCCAATTAAGACTGCATTTCCGGCAGCAGCAATTCATCATAGTTATCGGGCGTTATCAAGCTCATTTTGGCTTCAGGATAGGCCGCGCTGAAAGACTTCGGAATACGCAGTTTGTTACTGGTATTCCATTTGAATTCCCAGGCGCGAAGCCGGCCGTCAGCCTCTTCCAGATAATCAATTTCCTGCTGAGTTCTGGTTCGCCAGAAATAACGCCGCGAAAACTTGCTGTGATTGGACAGATATTTAAGGCGTTCGGTTATCAGGTAATTTTCCCATAATGCGCCGGTGTCGGCGCGGGATTCGACCTGGCTGAAGTTGTTGACAACGGCATTGCGGATTCCGTTATCGTAGAAGTATATTTTGCGCCCCTTTCTGATTTCGTTCCGCTCATTGCCGCTGAATGCCGGCAGCACAAACACCACATAGGCTTTTTCCAGCAGATCAATATACTTTTCCACGGTCTTGTTGTCGGCTCCGACCAGCTGGCTGATTTCGCTGTATGACACCTCCGAACCGAGTTGCAGCGCCAGGGCGCGGATGATTTTTTCCAGCAGCGCCGGTTTTTTAATGTCTTCAAGCATCAGCAAGTCCTTGTAGAGATAACTGCCGGCCAGCAGCCGCAGCAGTTCCTGCTCTTCGCCGGGATGGGTCACGATTTCCGGATACATTCCGAATACCAGCCGGTGCTTGAGCAGCCGCCGTTCCTCCAGCAGATTAGATTCCGCAGCCATTTCGCCGAATGACAGCGGGTAGAGATGAAACTCATATTTCCTACCGGTCAGCGGTTCGCTGGTCTTATCGGCCAGTTCAAACGCGGAAGAACCGGTGGCGATGAGCTGGACGTCTTTTATCTGGTCAGTGATAAGTTTCATCGTCAGGCCGATGCCGGGAATTCGCTGGGCTTCGTCGATCACTACTAACCGCTTCGGGCCGAAAAACGCCTGCAGGCGGGTTGATGCCGCTTTGGACAGCAAATCGCGCACATCGGAATCGTCGCCGCTCAGAAATAATGTTGTCCCGGAATAATCTCTGGTCAATTGCTCAACCAGTGTAGTTTTGCCGCTCTGGCGCGGTCCGTAGATTATAATCGCCTTGCCCTTGAACAGCCGCTGCCTGATCGCTTCTTCGAGTTCGCGTTTGATAATCATAGTTGTCAATCCAATCTGTTTATTATGGCATGCAATCCTGATATCTTAACCGGCTGCGCCGGGAATTTAACCACAGAGACACAAAGACACAGAGAAATCCTTTTTTTATTATGAAAGGCATGAAGAAAGTTAAGGCAGGAACTTCTATCTTCATCTCCTTCCGGCTGTATTTTCCCGCTCCTCCTTCAGGCGATGTGGGTATCGCC
>CAIMFA010000433.1 GCA_903840185.1 uncultured Lentisphaeria bacterium
AAGCGCCCTTTATCTTTTGATTCAGTTCCAATGTCTTCTGAATTTCCGGTTCCCATTCTGACTCCTGACTCCCTTGTCTTTTGGGTTGCTGGCAAAGCCCGCCTGAGATACAGCCGCACAGTTAAATAAAATTCTGGTTCAAAAGTTTATTTACGGGCAGCAGCCCCGCCCCTCTGGCCAGGTCGCTGTCTCCGCACTGCGCGCTGAGAATATCCGTATGCAATCCCCAGTTGTGCACCCCGTAATGCCCCATGATCCGGCGGACAATATCAATCGACACCTCCGGAATATCAGCTGTCCATGGCGGCAGAAAGACCGCTTCCGGATTAAAAATATAGGCCAGATTGATCACCGTCCTGCCGACGTATTCAAAATATTCGCTCATCAGCTGGGCGCAAATCCGGTCTCCGTCCTTGATGGCGCTGACAATCATCGGCAGCATGACTCTGCCGCCACCGTCTGACATATAATTCCTGACCCTGGTATTGCCGTTGTCGGCAATAATCTGTTCAATCCGGTCATTGACTTTGTAAAACGGCATGATCATACCGACCGTGCCTTTCCGGCCGTCGGCGGCCTGTTCGCCGTCTTCACTGATCTGCATCATTCCAACTTCCCCGGCGTTGCACTGGTGCCCCCGGTACAACGAGCCGTTAAGAACCATGCCCACCCCGTAATGATAGTGGAAATATAAAAACGAGGACATGCTTTTAGCCTTGCCCCATTTGTGCTCCATCATCGCCAGCAGATGTGGCAGATTCATGATAAAACAGTCTTTGCCGGTCTCCGCTTTAAAATATTCGCACAGTTTGAAGTCCCGGTTATATTCAAACTGCGAGGAATAAATCACCATGCCGTCTTCCGGCCTCAGTATCCCAGTCAACGAAATGCCGATGCCGGCGACAGCGGACATTTCAATGCCCTGCTCTTTCAGCATCGCCTTGATCCGGTCTATGACGCCGTCACATTTCTGACACCAGTCATCACCCGGAAGATCGTGCAGCTCTACTTCACTTAAAACTTCCGCTTTCGCGTTAAGCAGCGCGATCCTGGCGAAAGTCAGGTCATAAAAACTGATGCCGATGCTGTAGAAAAGGTCCCGTTTCAAGTACATGGGTACCGGACGGCGCCCCCGTTCACTGAGCATGGCCGTACTTTCCTCGACCAGACCGCTCTCTATCAGCTTATCAATACAGTTCGTCACCGTCACTTTCGTGATGTTCAGTTTCTGTCCGATTTCTTTCCGGCTGATGCCGTCGTTCATCCAGATATTCTGCAATATCGACATCTGGCGCTTGTTTTTCCGCGCCCAGTCTTTATTCTTTAACAGACTTATAGTATTCATTCCAGTTCTCCCGCCAATAAATGCTTGTACAATAACAATTATAGCCGAAATGAAAACTATTGTCAAGATGTTTGACTAATTATTTAGTTAGATTAATGAACCACAACAGCACGATATGCGAAAAAATGTCACAATCCAGTCCACTCCTTCAGTAGAACAGTAAATGTTTCTGCGGCAGAAATAGTTTGATTATTATACTAAATTGCATTTTATCCAGAATCGCATTCTCAAAGCTGGTAAGGATTGTGGATTCCGCCTGACCCGGATTCCCGATATCATCTATATACAGGTGCAATCAGCCAGGAGATGACTTTCTTATTTTCACCAACAACCACTGAAAGACGACGATGTTTGTAGTCAAAGAAAAAGGTTATCGCCAACCCATCCTTTGAATGTTCGACCGAAACTGTAGCATCTGATGATTTGATATTAAAATCAATTTTATTCTTTTCAACAAACTCAATGCAAGTTTCTAAAGCTTTTTGAATGGATATATTTCTTCCAGGCTTATCTTCAAATATAATGTGGCAATCCTCCAGCTTTATCTTTATCGGGCTATCCGTTTTTTGTTCTGAAGCCGGTAAAAACTGTATTAAAAGAAGCGACAAGACAATCAGGAGTAGTAATTTCTTCATTGTTCTATATCCTTATAAGCCATTAACATTTGTAACAATCACTCATTTAATGCAAAATCGGGGGGGCAGATTCAGCTTTTGCGTTTTCGTGCAATAGTACATTAATTTTCCGCATCTTTCTACTCTTTTGTTTCAACTCCAAAACAACGTTTTCTTCGAACTGAAATATAACCGAACAGTCAGTCTTTATCAAGAGTCAACAGCACAAAACTTGACTTCGATGCTATTGCTGAAATTCCATCAAAAAGTCATGAAATAACTGATCCCCATGCAACGAAAACACACAAGCTGAAGTTTAATGAAGCGCCAGCGGAGAGAGCTTACCCTCGGAATTCAAGCATGTTCCATGCGGATAAAAAATCTAATCCATCCTTGCCAGGCAAAGGTTTTGCCTGCTGTGTTTCACCCAGCACCATGGTGATGTTGTCTTTAGTGTCGTATGCCGGCCATTCGGGCAAGCCTTTGCCGTTCGGGTTGCCGGTGGCTGCAAAGTTGGCCCAGTAGGCTGACATAGTTTTTGCTAATTGATGGTCAACTGGTTCCCATGGGCAACGGTTAACAAAACTGAGATTATCATAAGCATACGCGACTTCGCCTGTATGGAATGCGCCGTATTTCGCATAACTGCCGGTTGCCGGCAGCTTGCGGGTGAAACGGTAGAGATACACTTTGTATTTACTCTTTTCAGCTTGGATATTTGCCCAGGTATAATTCTCCATGCCGAACGTTTCATCCCTGGACAGGTGCTCTTGTGCGGCGGCGGCTTCCTCATCAGTATTAGAAGTATATAATTGCAGGAATCTTGCAGTATTCGCGCCATATCGCTGTTCAGCCTGCATTTTGAATTCTTCCGCGGTTTTTACTTTTCCGAATGATACGCCGTCATCTTCATTCCATCCTGTGAGCAATGCCACATCGTTCTGTCTGCCTGCATCAAAAATATCTTTGATACTTTGTGGCAGCACATATCCGTCTATTATAACCCGCCATGGATATTGTTTTTTCATCAGGTCTGCCGCGGGAACAGCTCTTAACTCAGCAAGCAATCCACCCGTTGTCTCTCC
>CAIMFA010000434.1 GCA_903840185.1 uncultured Lentisphaeria bacterium
CACTCAATTTTCTTACAGGATTCAAGTTTGATCCGAACCTCTCCAACTTCTCTATTTGCAGGCGGAATATTATAAATGCTTTCCTGCAGTTTAAGGAGGAGACGTTTTTTTACCCGATGATCCCGCTTATTCTTGGATTCAACATATCAAAAATGCCCATAGTCAGAGACAAACGACTGGATGACGGGGGGTCCGGATATTCTCTGATGAAACTTTTGCATCTGGGTTTTGATATCATAATATCCCATTCAAGTCAGCCGCTAAGACTGATGACATACGGAGGGATTGTGATTACACTCCTCTGTGCAATGACTATGCTGCTTTTTGTTTATCTTTATCTGCAAGGCAGAATACCGGTCAGCGGCTGGACAAGTCTGAGTCTTTTAATAATGTTTTCACTTGGTATTATTGTCACCTGCCTGGGAATTCTGGGAACTTATATTGCCAAAATATATGACGAGGTTAAAAGGCGTCCTTTCTATATAATAAAAGAAACAACATTTCAAGTTAAAAATGAGGATATGCGGTTCTAAATATGAATGCGCTTCTCAATTGCATACATAAAAATATTGATATCATCAGGAAGGGCAGTGAAGGCCGCCCCAGCTTCTATGTAATATCATCAACCGCCAAAATATCGCCGGGATATAATGCATATTGCACCCCTAACAGATTTTTCAACTGTTTCGAATCCGCCGGATGTATTGTTTTCTCCAGGAAGCAGGCGGAGGAGATAGCTGCTTTTGTTGACGGCATGGTCGATTATGTGCTTGTTGATGCGGAAAAAAGTGTTCTGACTGATATAGCCGAGCCTGCCTCCAGAGTTCCTCTGGTTAAGATAATCGAAGGTCTGATCAATAAAAGCAAACTTTGCTTTTTCAAGCCTAACGATATTACCGCAGACGCAGTATGGCATTTTTCAGTAAACATTCTCGGCTCTCTCATAAATAAGAAAGTGGCAATTGCCGGAGCGGGAAATGTCGGAAGCAAGGTTGCTTTGAAGTTTCTGGAATCAGGCTGTCATGTGTCCATATACAGGCGCAATATCGAAACGGCGAAGTATATAGCCCGGGCGCTGTCCATGCTCAATTCACTCGCATACGGAACAATTGAAGCCGGCGGAAATCCTGTAGAGATATGTGAAAATGCGGATATTATTGTCGGCGCTACACCGGGGGTTCCAGTCATAGATGTTGAATGTATAAAGTCCGCATCAGCACATCCTCTCTGCATTGATACCGGCAAAGATTCGTTCTGCCCCTCGGCAATCGAGTATGCTTCATCCCGCAATATCGAGGTTTTCAGAACTGATATAACCGCGACTCTGGAAGGAGTTATATCATCAATCCTCAGAGAGGAGCTCA
The DNA here is from genome assembly GCA_903840185.1 of uncultured Lentisphaeria bacterium. Lineage (GTDB taxonomy): Bacteria > Verrucomicrobiota > Lentisphaeria > Victivallales > Victivallaceae > CAIPAT01. The sequence goes on from CAIMFA010000434.1 coordinate 1,365, forward strand.
TTTCGAAATTGCATCGCGGCAGAAAACTGATAGATGGAGTTCCTGTTGTTTCTGGAGGCGTTCTTGGCAGAGCTGGAGATATTATTGTTGACAGTCTTTTGAAGCCGTGCCACATCTACGGCGTGGCCGATGGCTGCGGCGACCTGAAACAGAACCTTGATGAGAAGGATGAAAAATCTCTTTCAATCTTGATTAAGCACATTGAAAAAGATACATACAAACCGTAATAACGGGGCATAAGTCATAAATATGAGCAATGCGGAATTTGATAAGTTCTCATCCAATTACAATGCGGGATTTGACAATTCTCTCAAGAGTCTCGCAGCCTCGAATCAGGAGGATTACTGGAATATCAAGATTGATGTCCTGCTGCGTTATCTGCCGCAGGATAAAACAAAATCTCTGGATTTGCTCGACTATGGTTGCGGCTCGGCGGATTTTCTGCGTCTGCTTGCCGCAAGATGTCCTGGCTGGAATCTGAACGGATGCGACATATCCGAGGGGATGCTTCAGGAAGCGGAAAAACGTTTGGCTGAATGCAGCCATTCGTTTAATTTATGGCATGACACTCCGGGTACACCGCTGCCTGAAAACAACTATGATCTTATTACTGCTGTGTGCGTATTTCACCATATTCCTCCTGACCAGTGGCTGTCTTCATCGGAAAAGATATATAAAGCCCTCAAGCCTGGCGGAATGTTTGTCATGTTTGAGCACAATCCATGGAATCCGCTCACAAATCATATAGTTAAAAATGCCGAGATTGATGAAAATGCCGTACTGCTGAGCTCCATCCAAAGCGCAGGCTTATTGAAAATCGCAGGGTTTGTGGATTTAAAAGTCAGACATTTTTTATTTTTTCCTCCCAAGTATAAATGTTTGTCGGCTTTTGAAAAATATTTAAGCTCAGTTCCGATAGGCGGACAGTATTCCTTGTGGGGCGCAAAGACCGTGTAATAGCCGTCGTTCTGTAAGTACGTTACCTA
>CAIMFA010000435.1 GCA_903840185.1 uncultured Lentisphaeria bacterium
ATATTAAATTATATTGATCTTTATAAATAAAGGATATTGTGAGCAAAATTAAAAAATATACGGAATTGCAGCAGCGTGAAGTGGAAATTGCATTACATGAAGCTGAAACAGTAGAGGAATACCAGCGGGTCCAGGCGGTCTGGTTGCAGATATTGTTCGGTTTGAGTGCGGCAGAGATAGGCAGGGCGATCGGGATTCATACGGCCAGTGTCTGGCGCATTCACGCCAGATACCACCGCGAAGGTGCAAAAGTATTTAGAACTGCGTTGAAAGGCGGCAGGCGGAATGCGAATATGGATATATTTGAGGAGAAAAAAATGATGCAGCCGTTTGTTATGAGGATGCGTAACGAGGGCAGGGTTGAAGTTGCTGAGATTCGCCGGGCCTGCGAGACAATGCTTGGCCGCAGGGTTTCGGATTCAACCGTTTACCGGCTGCTGAAGCGTCATGGTCTGAGCATGCCGCGATGGTCACTGGCAAAGTGATCTTGTTTTAATACTATCTTGTTGACTGCATATAAAATAGTGTAATTTATCCTGTTTTTTTTTGATTTTTTTGATTTTTTGACATAAAAAAACCGCATGGCAGTTGTCTGCAATGCGGAACAGGTTTAAAAAACTGAATCAGCGGTACGGATCCCAGTCCGGTTCGTTATTAAAAATCCAGTGATAATAATCTTTTTCTTTCAGCTTGGAAGCGGCGGCTTCGTCAACGATAACCGTGCAGCGCGGGTGCAGCTGCAATGCGGTTGCGGAGATCATTGATGTTACCGGTCCTTCAACCGCTTTGGCGAGAATACTGGACTTTTCCTCGCCGACTACAAGCATGAGCACCCGCTTGGATTCAAGTACAGTACCGACACCCATGGTGATTGCGCGTTTGGGCATGTCTTCCGGTCTGTCGAACAACGGTGAATTCTGGGCGAAAGTCACCGGAGTAAGTGATTTGGAACGGGTACGCGACCGCAGTGCGGACAACGGTTCATTGAATCCGATATGGCCGTCGCGTCCGATGCCCAGCAGTTGAAGGTCAATACCCCCGCATTCTGCAATCAGCTTTTCGTAATTTTCACACTCAAGATCAATATTGTCTGCAATACCGTTGGGCAGATGGGTATTTCTTAGGTCGATATTGACATTTTTGAACAAGTGATAATTCATATAATAACGATATGAGTTTTTATTCTCCGGCGGCAGACCGATATATTCATCCAGGTTGAATGTTTTGGCCAGGGAGAAATCCAGTTTTTCCTCCTGATGCAGTCTGGCCAGTTCGGCATATACGGCTTCCATTGTTCTGCCGGTCGCCAGACCGAGCACAGTGCTCGGTTTTTTATGCATCGCCTCAGCGATCAGCCTTGCGGTCAGATTGACTGCGGCAGTGGCATCGTCTCTGATAATTACTTCCATAATGTCACCTTAATTAGTTGACTTTTTTGAGTGACTTGAAATACTCAACAGTTGCTGACAGCCCCTGGTCAAAATCGTTTTTGGGTCTGAATCCGGTGGCATGCAGTTTGTCAACCGCGGCCATTGAGTGCTTCACGTCTCCGGCTCTTTCCGGCAGATGTGCTACTTCGGAAGATGAATTGGTGATTTTTTTGATTTTTTCAACAAGGTCATTGATCGTGATCTTTTTCCCGTAGGCAACGTTGTAAACTCCGGTGAAATCATTTTCAGCCATGAACACATTCGCGGCCACGATGTCTTTGACATAAATAAAATCGCGCGTCTGGTCGCCGTCGCCGAAAATAGTGATTTTATCATTGGCTACAGCTTTGGCGGTGAAGATCGGCACGGCTGCGGCATAAGCGCTTTTGGGATCCTGGCGCGGGCCGAAGACATTGAAGTAGCGCATGCACGCGGTCTGCAATCTGCCTTCTTTCGTGAACATATTGCAATAGTATTCGCCGTCAAGTTTCGTGATGGCATACGGGCTTTTGGGTCCAGGCAGCATCTCTTCGCGCTTAGGCACTAATGGATTGTCGCCGTAAATCGCGGCGCTGGTGCTGAAACAGAGTTTTCTTACTCCGGCATCCGCCGCTTCCTCCAGCACTATGAGCAGGCCTTTGACGTTAATATCCACGCATTCAATTGGTTTGAACATGGATTCCGGAACACTGATCATTGCCGCCAGATGAAAAATATAATCAACGCCTTTTACTGCTTCTCTTACCGCATTCCGGTCGAGAATATCGCCTTCAATGAATTCAACCTCGAAGCCGTCCA
>CAIMFA010000436.1 GCA_903840185.1 uncultured Lentisphaeria bacterium
ACTCCTGTTCAAATAAAAACTAAATCAAGGTCAAACCTGAAACATAAAATGGGGCAGGACTTTGACAAAACCCAGAATGGGGTAGGGGGTGTCCAGAATGGGGAAACCGCGGCTGCGGGAGTTGAAAGAGAAAAGCGGGAAACGCGGGAAAAGTATGGAACCGGCAAATACATCCCAGTCTTCCCAGGCTTCCCAGTACTCCCAGACACATTGTGCAGGCAGGGTTCCCCAGATGTCTGTCGGACCGGTAACAGTCAGGTTTTTCTGGAAAAACTTCATTTCCAGTTATGCAAATATCATTATATCTGTTATATTTTTAGTCCTTTATGACTTCTGCTGTACGGGGTCTGGATGGGAATCAACAAGGGAATTTGAAATGAGTATTTACAATGAATTGAAAGAACGCGGTTTCGTCTATCAGGAAACCGATGCTGAAAATATTAAAAAGCGGCTTGAGGACGAACGCATAGCCTTTTATGTCGGCTTCGATCCCACTGGCAGCAGTCTGCATGTGGGGCATCTGCTGCCGATCATGGCAATGCGTCTGCTGCAGAAAGCCGGACATATTCCGATTGTGCTGGTTGGCGGCGCCACAGCTCAGATCGGCGATCCGTCGGGCAAGCAGAGCGCCCGTCCGATATTGACCAAGGAGGAGATCGCGGCTAATGCGGAATGCCTCCGCGGCCAGCTGGCCCACTTTATCTCGGTGGCTGAAGGCAATGCTCATTTTGTCAACAATATTGACTGGTTCAAGGATATGCTGTACATCGATTTCCTGCGGGATATCGGTTCGAAGTTCAGCGTCAACCGCATGCTGGCGCAGGATTCGGTGAAAATGCGTCTGGAAACCGGTTTGTCCTTTCTGGAATTCAACTACTCCATTCTCCAGGCCTATGACTTCTACATATTGAACCGCGATTTGAATTGCAAAATGCAGTTCGGCGGACAGGATCAATGGGGCAATATTGTCGCCGGCACCGAACTGGTCAGAAAGATGTCGCAGAACGAAGTTTTCGCGATGACTTTTCCGCTGCTGACCGACAGCCAGGGCAATAAATTCGGCAAGACCGCCGGAGGCACCAATGTCTGGCTCGATACTTCCCGCACTTCAGTTTTCGACTACTACCAGTTCTGGCGCAACTGCGAAGACGGCGACGTTCAGAAACTGTTATGCTTTTTCACCAATCTCCCGGTTGATGAAATCAGGCAGCTGGCGCAATTGCAGGCCCCGGCAATCAACCGGGCCAAGGAAATTCTGGCGTTTGAAGCCACCAGACTGGCGCACGGCGAAGCTGAAGCCGCCAGGGCTTACCTTGCCGCCGGCGGCAAATTCGGTTTTGCCGATCCGGAAGGGAAAATTCCGACATCCAGTGCGGTTTCCGCAATCAAAGCCGACAGCAATGCCGGATTTGACGATCTCCCCTCTTATGAACTGCCGAAATCGGAAGTTGACGGTGAGGGAATCTGGATTGTCAAACTCCTGACAGATGCCGGACTCAGTAAATCCAATGGCGAATCACGGCGCCTGATTCAGGGCGGCGGCGCTTATATCAATGATCAGCGCATCAGCAACTTTGAGATAAAAATCACTGCGGACATTTTTGCCGCCGGTCCGGTCATTCTTAAAGCCGGCAAGAAAAATATCAAAAAAATAGTGCTGGTGTAAACTGCGATTATTTAAATTTGATTAAAAAACATTGCATTTTTCGTCATAAGACAAGTATTTATATTTTTATTGTCTTGTTTTTTGTGGTATAATAAGCAGAGGGTTTCCATTGAAGATGCGGGTAGACTTTTATCCGGGCATTATTTATAAATTAAAAAAT
>CAIMFA010000437.1 GCA_903840185.1 uncultured Lentisphaeria bacterium
AGGGAAAATTCAATAGTTTTGAAATTGGCTCAGTTAATAAATCAAAATACTATAATGAAGGATTAAAGATGAACATCTTAAACAAAAGCACATACGCAATATTGTGTGCATTTGCATTCATTACGAATGTGTTAAGTGCGGAAAATATCGAGGCAATCCGAAGTTCTTATTTCCCTGCCGGGAAAAAAATAAGTGAAAAAAAACAGACCATCCTGCTGATTGGAGACTCTATCCGCATGCTGTATAGCCCCTATGTTGCCAAAGCTTTTAGAGATGAGGCCGATGTGGTCGGGCCTGCGGAAAACTGTGAGGATTCAGAGAAAATTTTGAAGAATTGGAAGGCTTGGGTGGTTGACAAAAAGCCTGCAATTGTTTTTATCAATTGCGGACTTCATGATATAAAACTTGATCGTCGGACTGGTAAGCATCAAGTCGAGGCTGAAAAATACCGCAACAATTTGATGGAAATTGGAAACAGACTCAAAGAATTAAATGTAATAGCGGTATGGGCGCTCACTACACCGGTAATTGAAGATTGGCACAACCGCATTCAGGGATTTGATCGCAAAAATACCGATGTCATCACTTATAATAAAATTGCATCAGAAGTCATGTCCGCGAAAGGAATTCCTGTTTGCGATCTTTTTGGGGTTATAACAAATGCAGCTCCCAATACCGTATATAAACAAGACGGCGTCCATTATCTTCCAGCAGGCTCAGAATTACTGGCAAATAGTGTGATCAAGGCGATACGGTATCATAGTACGCTAAAATAATAAAACTAGAGTTTAGGAAAGAATGAATCATGAACTTTATAAAGAGCCTTTGTCCGGCATTATTCGTGCTGGCATTCACAGTAACTGGAAACGGCGTCTTTGCTGACAATTCAGCATCGGAAATTGCGGAATTCGGACTGACGCCGCGTCCAAAGGATTTCAATATCGGTGCTAAAGCCATCGTCATCAAACCGCCGTTTAAGATACTTAATGACCACCCTTCAGAGACTGGATATATTGACTGGCTGAAATCCGATCTCAAACGGCTGTTCGGCTGGAACCCGGCTGAAAATGGCAAGCCGGGAGTAACTTTTGAATTCAAACATCAGGCATTGAATCACGGCGATGAAGCATATAAGCTGGAGTTCATGCCCGACCGGATTATCATAACTGTCTCAAATATTGACGGCGGTTATCGCGCTGTCGGACGGCTGCTGGCCATTTTTGACAGCAGCTTCGTCAAAATACATCAGGACGGATCGCTGGGCTGCAGGGAGTTGAAAATCACTGATTGGCCGGATATCCCGCTGCGGGGAATGAATCTGATGATGTTGTATGGAGCCGGTCTTAATACTGATGAGCACCAAGAGATTTTTCGGCGATCTATTGACACTATGGCTCGGCTTGGCTTCAACTTTGTGGTAATGGACGTAGGCAACAATTATGCCGCTACGAAATTTCCTGTGTACCGACCGACTCCTTGGAGCATTTCACAATTGCGTGAACTGATTAGTTACGCCAAGGTGCGCGGATTGAAAGTTTATCCTGGAATAAACGCCATCGGGCACATTGAGGGTGCAGCGCAGATAAATGTTATTACCGACGAAAAAGGTCGTAGTGTCGCTACGGATATCACCAAGCCTGATTTCTATCCGAAATATTTTGCAGTACTGGACGAATTGTCGGAAATCTACGACAAGCCGAAATACATTTTTATCAAGACTGATGAATGTAATGCGGCTTTAGCAAAACTTAGCGTACTAAGCGGACGTAAGCCTTCGGAAATCTACGCTGAATTTTTGAACAAAACATCCGGTTATATGACTTCGCATAATAATACTCGCCTAGTAATCTGCCATGATATGCTGCTATCTCCGGAGGATGTTTGTCCGGGAGAACCAGCTAACGGCAAGGATACTGCCGCAGCCCGGAATGGCATGAACAAAAATTTTGCGATCGACTATTGGTGTTATGACAAAGTTGACTCCACTCGCGGACTGGAAACCTTGGTCGCCGCCGGCAATGAAATATGGATAAGCCCTTGGAATTCGCACCTTGGCACCAGGCAGTTGCTTCAGACCGCGTACCAATTGAAGATCGCAACTGTCATGGGCAATACTTTTCTCGGCCCGGCGCAGAGTGATGTTTGTTTTGTGTATACTGCCGATTATGCATGGAATGCTGCGAACAAAGATTATTTTGTCAGGTATCAGGCCAGCGCGGTTTTCAACATGCATTTCCATAACCGGCCGGACCGCATCCCAGCGTCAACCCGGGAAATTGAATTTACCGGAATCGCCGCCAATGTCGGCAACTCGAAAGCCGAAGCGCACTTGTGCGCTGGCGGACTGATCTTTCCTTGCAGCAAACCGATTACGACCGGGCATGGCAACCTGACAATGCTGACCGATCCAGCGGATGTCCGAAAATCTGCTGCCGACGCTGGAACTGCGGTTTATGTTCTGGATCCGAAAAATCAGACGGTCGGCATCGAACTGGATGGCGTTGATTTACCGCGTGGTGAAAACCAGGCAATTTTATACACTCCGATGTACGGAACATCCTCCAAAACCAATCAGTACGGTCTGGAATGGGGTTTTCGCAATGGCAAAATTGAAAAATTTGCACATGGGACCCATCAAGGCGGTAATCAGACGATATTCCCTGACGGCGGGGTGATCTCTGTTTCTGGCTGGGGCGGACTCAAAAGCCTCTATTTACGCGGTGCATTCAATCTTGGAGATCCGGTGAAATTTGCGGTGCTCAAGAAAACAGTCGTCAATGCGCCGCTTAGATTGAAGACGGACATCCCGGATGACGCCAATGGAGTGGCGGTGCTGATCAGTGCTAGCTTCATCAAAAGCAATGACACCGAATCACCGGGTAAATTTATTGTACGCTATGCCGATAATTCTAGTTATACTCTCCCACTTAAAAGCAACTTCCTGCAGTATTTCAATCCTCCACCAGGTGACCATTTCCACCGTTGGGTAGCCAGGCAGGATTTTGCAATGCCCGCAACATACAACCCCATTGTGGTTTATGAATGGCGCAAAACGCCGGAGAAAAAATGTCCTGTTTCGCTCATGCTGGAGATTTCACCAGCCGGACAAAAAAACGGATTTACCGCAATCTCGGCGGTAAGCTGGTAGCAATAACTGAATTCAGATTTGTCATCCAATTTTAATTTTAAATATCAGCGCTTAAAGAGACAATGCAATAATTATAAACGGTAAAATTATGAATCAATCAACAAGAATCATCAAAACCGGGATACTGGGGGCGGGGCAGCCGAATATCGCCACCAACCACCAGCTTCCCGCCACCTTGAAATCGAAACTGGCGGAAGCGGTCGCGCTTTGCGACATGAATCCTGGAGTTTTTGAATACGCGCAGAAATACCGGCTGAAAGCGTATACTGATTACAGCGCCATGCTGGCGGATCCGGAAATTGAAATGGTTCAGATCGCCACTCCGGACTGGTGTCATTGTCGGCACGCCGAAATGGCGTTACAGGCGGGGAAACACGTACTGCTCCAGAAGCCGCCGTGCCTGAACCGCGATGAACTGCTCAAGCTGGCCGCCGCCGCGAAGCAGTCCGCCGGTTCCCTTAAAGTATTGCTTAACTGCCGTGAAACCCGTCTTTGCCGTTCCATAAAGAAGTGCATTGACAACGGCGTCATCGGGCAACTGAGGGAAATCATTATCAACTACCGGGGGAGGAGATTCCCCGTCGACGATCCGCAAAGCAGATATCTGAAAGCGGAATGCGGCGGCGTCTGGCTGCATAATTCCATGCACTGGCTGGACGAAGCCTTTTTGTATTCCGGTTCGCTACCCGATATGGCTCAATTGTTCGCCGCTAAAAATGATTGCGGCGAACCGCGTTTCCTGGGCGAAGGCCCGAATTACTGGTCGGCAATTTTTCCCATGAAAAATAATGTTACTTTCAATTTTGAATACAACACCATGCTGCTGCGCGACGGACTGCCGGGCGGAATGCAGCGTGCGCTAATCGGAACGGAAGGCGAAATAAGACAGATCTATGGCAATGCCGGCTTGATGCTTTATCGGCGCAGCAAGGAACCTGAACCGCTTTCAATTGTTGATGCAGAATTGTCTCCGGAAGAAGATGTTATTGAATCTTTCCGGCTGGCGATCGACGCCTATGCAACGCAGATCGTTACCGGCGTTGAACAGTCGCCGCGCATAAATGACTCGCTGGCGCTGATGAACGCTCTGCTTAATGGCATCGAAAGCTGGGAAACGGAACAATGTCTCGGACTGGAGGATTTCAATGCAATCTTATAATATCGGGGTCATCGGAATCGGGGTCTGGGGCTGTCACAGTCTGGAACAGACGCTGGCGGCAAACGGGCCGGGGAAAATCACGTCAGTTTGCAGCCATGACAAACTGGGCGCCGGATTATACGGCGGCAGGCTTGAAGAAGAAGCCAGGAAATATGCCGCAAAATTTGATGCAGCGTTCCATGACGACTGGCGAAATGTCGTTAATGACCCTGGAATAGATATTGTTTCAGTAATGGTTTGTCCGGCAAAAAAAGCGGAGATCATCTGCGCCGCGCTCCGGGCCGGCAAACATGTGGTTACAGACAAGCCGCTGGCGATGACTGCGGAAGAGGCGGAAGCAGTATGCCTTGCTGAAAAAGAATCAGGCAAACGCGGATTCATGCTCGCAGGCTACCATACGCGTCCGCTGGTGAAAACCTTGATTGAAGCCATCAATCAAGGGGAACTGGGCGAATTAAAGGCCGTTTCAATAAGGCTCTGCTTCATGGGCGGAATCTTTCCCGGATTCGAGCCGTCTGTCCGCTGGAGGAATGAAGTTCCTGCATCTGAAATGTTTACTATCGGCTCACACGCCATAGTCACGCTGCTAAAGCTGACAAGCGGGAAAATACGCAAAGTCTATGCTGTCAGAAAGTTTGATTTTTATGAAAATTATCACCGCGTAAACGCGGAAGACTGGGCAACGCTGAATTGCATTTCCGATTCCGGACTTGTCGCCAATATCAAGGTGGGACGAATTCCGCACCGCGTACCCGGCGAGGATATTGCAATGGAGGTGACCGGCGCTGAAGGTTATGCGCAGATCGCCGGAGACTGTCTGAAATTTTACCCGTCCGGCAAAATTATTCAGATTCCGGTCAACGGCGGCCAGGTGCTGAATGACACTTTTGCTGAATATTACTCCTGCCTGACCGATGGCAGGCCGATGCCGACAACATTTCAGGATGGCCTTGAACTGCAAAACGTTTTAGCTGCCGCAATAAAATCCGCAGACAGCGGCAAGGTAGAGACTGTCAGACATAATAGCTCAATAATTATGGATCTGAAATACTTTCAGCAAAAAAGTTTCTCATGAAATCACTAAATTGCTAATAAAATTCAAGTGTGATTAATTTATGAAGATAAGCGGTTTAAATTATCTTTATTATCCGGGATACGATATATAAAAAAATTAGACAGGTAAAATAATATTTTCAGTAAAATTATTGTAAATCGTAATAATCAATTAAAATCAAAGAAACGGAGTTGAAAATGACAACTAAAGCCAAACAAATCGGAGTCGCGGTAATCGGAGCCGGCGGCAGAGGACAGAGCGTAACTTTAAATCTACTGAACGATTCAAAACGCCATGTCAAAGTAATGTCAGTATTTGACACGGACAAAGCGATGGCGCAGTCCGCGCTGGATTGCTGGATAGACCAGAACGTTAAAATTTGCGACACCTTTCAGGAAGCGGTTAAAACGCCTGGCGTTGACTGGGTTCTGGTATTTTCCCCGAATGCCTATCATAAGGAACATATCATTGCCGGATTTAAAGCCGGCAAGCATGTGTTTTCCGAAAAACCGCTGGCGACTTCGTTTGAAGACTGCCAGGCGATTTACAAAGCCCATCAAAAATCAGGGATGCTCTTCGCTACCGGGTTCGTGCTGCGTTACGCTCCGATTTACCGGAAGGCAAAAAAACTCATTGAATCCGGCAAACTCGGACAGATATTGAGTATTGACGCTAACGAAAATATCATGCCATCGCACGGCGGTTATATCATGATGAACTGGCGCCGTCATACCAAATATTCCGGTCCGCATATTCTGGAAAAATGTTGTCATGACCTGGATCTGATCAACTGGTTTGCGGATTCCCTGCCATCCCGCATCGCTGCCTTTGGCGGACTCAACTACTTCGTTCCGGAAAATCAACGCCATATGCAAAAATATGGAGAAAAAACTTTTGCATCATGGCCGGATTCGCACCGCGATGTGGATTCGCCGTTCACTTCCGATAAGGATCTGATGGACAATCAGGTTGCCATCATGGAATACCGCAATGGCATCAGGGTAATGTTCCAGGCAACAATGAGCAATGCCATCCCGGAACGCAGAATGTACTTCTCTTGTACTGAAGGCACTATGATCGTGGAATTGTATAGTGGCATAATGAAATACCGCTGCATCGGCGATGAAGGCGAAACCGTGATAAACTTCGCCGGAGACGGCCATGGCGGCGGCGATTCTTACATTATGAAAGAGCTATATGAATGCATGGTCAAGAACAGTAAGCCGAAATGCGGCGGTGATGAAGGCCTGGAAAGCGCCGTTGTCGCCATGGCGATTGACAGTTCCATTCAGGAACGTGCATTAATTGACCTGGAACCCATCTGGAAAAAACTCGACCGCTAATACGAACCGTGAACCGGACTTAAGGTTATATTCCGAAACGCCGGTTCAACTTGCATCTGGACGAAGAAGATTTAAGCGCTGATGAATTCAGCATGAGTAAGGCGGCTAATCCGCCGGATGCGTTAATGTATATCACTGGCGAGGTGATTTCAAAGTTATGAAAATGGTCTAAATATCTAACAAAACAGGAAAACTGCCAACGTCGGAACTCTGAAAAAACTTTGAGTTCTACAATGGTCATAAGAAACAAAAATGAATGCTCAGGTTAAAGAATTGCTGGATAAGATTGATGACAAGTATCCTCAATCGCGACTGGATAAAAGTCGTAGAAAATGGGAGAATTTATGGAACCTGAATACTCCGTTTGCTTCGCCGCCGGTAGCCTTGCATCGGGGACGCTACGCCGATGGCGCTGGGCATCCGGTGCACCATACGCCTGATGACCGCCGGAAACTTTTGATCACCATGCTCGACGACATAGTTCAAATGGGGGATATTGATGATGATTATCTGCCGGTATTAACTCTGGATACTGGCGCATATATCCTGGCGGAAGCATTCGGCGGCGAACATATTTATATGGGCGACATGTACATGATTGAAAAGTTCCTGGAAACGCCTGAAGACGTTAAGAATCTCCAGCCGTTTGACCCGGATGCGAAACACAGCTACATGGATATGGTTTTTGAAACGCTAAGATTTTTCAAGGAGGAGACAGCCGGACGCATTCCCATTAATATTCACACTCCGCAAGGCCCGCTGGAAACGCTGGGATGCATGTGGGACAGCAACGGCTTTTACATGGCGCTGCTGGACGAGCCTGAAATAATTCTTCAAGTTTTAGAGAAAATCCTGGTAGCCTATATCTGGTACATCCGCAAGCAGATGGCAATCATCGGCCCGGAGCAATGCCGGAACTGTTTTGCGATGAGCTATACCCACCGCCCTTTCGGCAGCGGGATTGGAGTGGGGGAGGATGTCATTGCCACAATCGGACCGGACAGTTTCAGCCTGACTCTGCCGATATATCAGGCGATTGCAAAGGAGTTCGGGCCGATATTTCTCCATTCGTGCGGCGATCCAAGCCAGCAACTGCCCGTTGTCATGGCAAATCCGATGATTGCGGGCATTCATTTTTCGCAGCTTGATGCCGAAGATTTTATGCCGCGGATAACGCGCCCGCTGGTCTTGCATTCCCGCAACGACTGGACCAGTTTTGAACAGTTCCGGCAATATGCCGGAGTGGCGAAACAGTATAATATGCGCAGTGCCTATCAATTTCAGTCGCTGGGCAATTATATGCAAGTCGGCGCTGACCGCTTCCATTATGACACCAAACTGATGAATGAGTTGTTTACCGGCATCCGGCGCATTCTTGGTGAAATATATGAAAAATATTGATGCTGCCAGAACGTCAGTATGAGATTGATGTCTTTGTTGAAATAATGGACATGTTGGTCAATATCTGGCTACTGCTGCTTGGATGTTGCGCTCATCTGCTGATTCCATAGCGCTTCGCTTGTTCCTTCCGGAAGCTTTTCAGACGCTGGACTGGCGGGGAATATTTCCACGAACATTACTTCATTGGGTTTCAGCTCAAATTCCAATGCCACGGAATTATTGGCTTGATCATTCCGGATATTGATTGACTGGTATTCCATTGAACTGGCATAATCGAGCAGTTCCTCCTGAGTTCTGGTAAGATTTAATGGTGAGCCCATTTGTCGCCAGGTTTCATACGCGCTGCCATGGTGTTCCGTGATTTTTGCGCTGATGCCATGAAAATCAGCGCTGCCTGCTATTGTACCGGGAATTTGTACTTTAATCGTGTCCCTCCAGGTTTTTCTTTCATATACTTCATTCGGGCAGTGATTCCATATCAACAGCCTGATGCAGCTTGAGTCGCAGCAGGCGATGATACCGGCGCAATCCGGTTGTGTGCCGGCAAATTCCACCGGCATCAGCCGGCCGTTCATTTTCGCCAGCAGTTTGAACGCGTTGCAACTGGCCTTGGGTTTTCCACGGACAGTCAGCAGGCCGTATCCTGAACTGAACGGAGCCGCCGGCATCGCCAGCTCCTCGAAAATATCCGATACCACCCACCAGGCCAGACAGTCAACAGTGTCATCCAGGTTACTGCAAATGTGGCAAATCATGCTGGCGGCATAGAGATTGTCAACGTCTTCATTGTCTGTCCATGTAACTTTTCTGCCCGGTTTTCCGCTCTGGGTATTCCACTCGGTATAAATGACCGGCAGATGCGGCAGCGGCGACTGCTTTACCGTTCCGGCAACCTTTTTCACGGAATCAATAAAGAACATTCCCGGACGGAAGGGCGAATTTTTCATATCCTGATAGAGACAGTATTCGTCCTGGGGATACTGATGGGTGGAAATAAAATCCAGCGGAACATCCGCACCATGACAATACTCTATAAGTTCAGCCACCCATGCACCTTTCGAAGTGGCCGGCCCGCCTATCCTGAAGTTGCTGTCAACGGATTTGACGGCTCCGGCGGCATGGGCGTAGAGCTTATAGTATTCCTCTCTGGTACCCGACCAGAATGGCAGATCCGGCTCATTCCACACTTCGAAATACCAGTTGGAGATTTCTTTGCGCCCGTAGCGTTCGCAAAGATGCAGGACGAATTCCCTGACCAGCGCCTCCCATTTTTCGTATGACTTGGGCGGAGTGCAGTTCATTTCATAGGCGAAGATAGTCTGATCCCCGGAAGCCATAGCGGCCGGCATCGGGTTCAATTCGAGTATATGCCTCAGCCCGAGTTTCAAAGTGGAATCCAGAATTTTATCCACCTGGTGCCACTGATATACCTGGTTGCCTGCGGCATCTTCCTTGTACACGTTCATATCATCATGAAAGATCGCATGGAACCGGATGTATTCATAACCGATCTGTTCCTGAATGATTGCCAGATGTTCAAGCAAATCATTTCTGAGCAGATCATAAGCGCGTCCGACGGTGACGGCTTTTTTCCATGGCATCTTCAAGTATTCGTTTGAAACAGATGGTATCGTTATCATTGATTATTTATCCTGCAATTCTTATTTGAAATTCATTATCTCATTTTTAAAAAAACTTCAAATAAAAAATGGTTAAAATTAAAACTATAACTCCTTCTCTCA
>CAIMFA010000438.1 GCA_903840185.1 uncultured Lentisphaeria bacterium
CTATCTGGATAAAGGCTATGGAAAAGTCCGAAATAAGTTTTCAAAAAATAGGAATCTTTACTCCTGCGGAGTAGTGTTCGTTGTGCGGTAGGTGACTCCAAGTCTTAGCATTTATAAGTACAAAATAGTTAAAAAATGATTAAAAAACGGACTTAAATCTATTTTTTAAGCTATTTTATTGATTTAAGCAAATCGATTATAAATCGAAGTCAACCAGCATCCCCCTTTGGCGAACATATTCAGGAAATTTTGGCACAATTATTGACAAAGTGCGGAAGATGCGATTTTATCATTGAACTTTTATTTATACAGAGTAGATTGATACTAAGGCGGGCCTTGCCCGCAACCCAAAAGACAGGGAGTCAGGAGTCAGAAGTCAGGAGTCAGAATGGGAACCAGAAATTCTGAAAAACAGGGGAACAGTTGCTATGGCGGATAACCCAATGGAGGGTTGTGCTCCGTCACAACCTTCTTTCGATCCCGGTCACGACAGAGCGCGACCCTCCATTAACGCAACTACTTGATAAACAGGCCGTTTAATATGTCAATTTTAAAAACGTTTAAAACATAGAAGTCTAAAACAAAGATACTAAATACTTCATAGTTTTTCAATTGTGCAGGTAAAAAAGGAGAAAAGCAAGACCCAGGGTTTTAAAGTTTCAATTGATTTAATAATAATATTGTTGTCGAAAATTGAAGAATAATTCCCCAAACCCGGTAATTTATTCAGGAGGTGAAGGATGAGAAGCATTGCATTTATAGTTCTGTTCTTCGCGATCGCGCCGTTCCTTGCGGCTCAGGAACAGCCGGCAACGGCAGCAGGTGAGGCCCCGCCGCAATTTTCCCAATCCCAGTTGGAACAACTCGTCGCCCCCATCGCGCTGTATCCCGATGATCTTCTCGCCCAGGTGCTGGCGGCATCTACCTATCCCGCCGACATCGTAGCAGCGGCAAGATTTCTCAAGCGCAACCCTGGTCTCGACCAGGATGAGATCAAAGCTCAAATAACTGATAAGGAATGGGACCCCAGCGTCAAGGGGTTGATGTTTTTTCCTGAACTTCTCTTGAAAATGAACGACAACATGGACTGGACCAAGGATCTCGGTGATGCGTTCCTCGAACAGCAGAAGGATGTAATGGACACGATACAAGTCATGCGGATGAAAGCGAAAAATGCCGGAACCCTGCAATCCAATGCCAACCAGGACGTAACCACCAACACAACAGGTCAGACCGAAATACAAAGTACTGATCCGGCGACAATGTACCCCCAGAATTATACCCCTTCAACGGCATACGGTTCCGACTGGGGATACAGCAACTGTTATTATCCCTCCGTGATTGCCGCTCCGGCATGGCCGTACAGAGGCGGGTATGCCTGTGCCTGGGCGCTCGGTTACAGGTGCGGCTGGAACAATGGCGGCCTGCAATACAACAATAACTATTATCACGGCGATTTCTACCGGAACAATATCAGCAATGCGATTATGAATCCTGAAAACAGGAATTGGGCACATGACGGCGCTGATGCCAGGGCACTTTCCTCAAACGCTCAACAGCTTGCCGGACAGTCTGTTGCGGCCGGCCGCCCCGCCCAAAATTTCAACCAGAACGGTTTGGCGGCGGTAAATGCGGCCAATAATCTTCAGGCGGGTGACCGGACTCAGGCCGCCAGATCCGCTCTTCAGAATACTGACCGGACTCAAGCCGCCAGATCCGCTCTTCAGAATGCCGACCGTTCGCAGGCTGCGTCGCAGTTGCAGAACTCGCAATATTCAGCTCAGAACTATTCACGTCAAAATTTTAATCCGGCCATGAGCGGTTCGCGCAATGCCGACCTGGAACGCTCTTACAGCAGCCGCGGCGCACAGAGCCGCAACATCAGTGCGCAGACCAATAATCGGGGAGGAAGCTATCAGTCCTATGCCGGAAACGCTTCCAGGTCAACCGCGGGTGGAGGAAGCCGGGGGGGCGGCGGTAGAGGTGGCGGCGGTGGTGGCGGCAGAAGATAAATCCGGAAATCATAAATATTTACGCCCGCAGCGGGCTGGATAAATAAGAGTTTAATAATAATCTTAAAGCTAAATAAGGAACAAAATAATGTATAGAATAAAATACCTGATATTGTCGCTGCTTCTTGCGGTTGTTGTTTCCGGATGCCGCTCGGTCGCTCCGGATGCCGGACAGGCTGTATTCACTTCAGGCGATGAGGCATGTAAAGCATTGGTCGAGGCAGTGAAGAAGAATGATACGAAGCGCATGATGGAGATATTCGGGCCGCATGGCAAAGAGATTGTGTCTTCAGGGGATGAAAAACTGGATGCCGATTCCAGAGTTTATTTCGTCAAAACCGCCTCCGAAAAAGCGGTTATTGCCAAAGTTGCCGACAACCTCTACATAATCGAGGTCGGGAATGAAGCATTCCCCTTTGCCATACCGCTTTCCACCAGTAACGGCAAATGGTTCTTCAACACCCGTGAAGGAGTCGAGGAGCTTATCAACAGGCGGATAGGCAGAAACGAGATATTCACGATCAATGTCTGTGAAGCCATCGCCAAAATCGAAATCCAGCACGCCAGGAAACGCATGGCGGCTGACGGCATCAGTGAATATGCCATGAAATCCATGAACGAAACAGCAAAAGTCAACAGTATCTACTGGAATCCGGAGAGCGGTAAAAAGGAAGACCTCGTTTGCGCGGATCTGGCGCTTGCTGCTCTTGAACCCGGCAACCCCAAAAGACAGCCTTATTACGGCTACTATTACAAGGTGCTGAAGGCGCAGGGCCCCGATGCCCCGGGAGGCAAAAAGAGTTATCTGGTCGATGGTAAACTCAAACATGGTTTTGCCGTGCTGGCCTATCCCGCCAAATATGACAATCTTGGTATCAAGTCATTCATGGTATCCAAATGCGGCGTGATATTCGAGAAGGATCTTGGCGAAAACACCGAAAAAGTTGCCGCCGGAATGACTGAATTCAATCCCGATGATACCTGGGAACCAGTCAGAAACTGACCATGTTAGTTTTTTTAGTGAGCTGACCTTATTACTGGTAAAAGAGCTTTATCAGGAGTCAGGAAACAAACAGTATATGGTTCAGAATGACAAGAACGCTTATGTTATTTTTATGGCAGTAATTGATTTATGACCATTTATATATCAAAAATATGATTATTTATGTTTAAAAATATATAAGTATGGGGGCCGATATGGACGGTATTAAGTTCACGGAAAAAGAGCTATAAACTATCATGCCGCTCGGGGTCAAGGAGGCGTTGGAACTTGTCAAAGAAAACCGCATCACTTTTGATTTCTCTCATGAATCCGTCAAGGATGTCGAGAAACTGCTGGCAAAGTTACACTGTGACTACAAGAAGCTCAAAAAAGAAGTAGAAGGGTTTCACGGACTTGCGATGATTCTCGCTGCATACATCGCAGAAGTTCTGATAAGGCGTGGAGTTAAAGGCAAATGGATTCCAACTACCACCCTTGGTCAAGATACCATTGCATTCAAAGTTCCCAGTGCAGATATCATGCTATATGACTGGTGTTTGAAACGGATATTTGATGGCAAGCAGTACGATGTCTGGTTCAAGTATCAGAACGTTGTCAGGGTGCTCAAGCTATGAGCCTAACTAAATTTGGTTCTGTTAACCTGGTTTTTGCGGGGGCTGTTCCCGAAAACTTAGTAATTATAAGTACAAAATGGTGAAATATGGTTTTAAAACGGACTTAAAGCTATTTTATTGATTTAAGCTTTATCTTTTCATTTCCTTCAATATCGTCATGGTGAAAACGGCTGTTCCATTGCAATTTTTGTTGTTCCAACTCCGAGTTTTCAAAAATGCATTTCGGGTGTTATTTTAGCGGAACTATTCCGTTTGAGTTGACAAAATCACTAATAGTTAAAAGAGCCCGCTTGGCGGGAGTTGAAAGTGGAAAGCAAGAAAAGCGAGAAAAGTGAAAAACAGGATGCATTATGTTCAACGACTATCTAAACCTGAAAGTCGGATAAAGCGTACACTATTTGCCGGTAACCCCAAGGTACTCCATGAACAACCTGTCCCTGGCCACTGATTCGGTTGACCATCGGTA
>CAIMFA010000439.1 GCA_903840185.1 uncultured Lentisphaeria bacterium
AGGCTGAAAGTGCGATTTTAAGCAGCTCTGCCGGTACAGTTAAAGTTAATACCGGGGCAGATCAATTAGCCGGAATCCTGTTCTGGGCGATAACGAAAGAGGAAATAGACACGCTGGAATTATTTTTCATCCCTCAGACGCTGGCCCCGGGGGCGGAAATGAAAATAAAAATAAATGTTTCGAGCATGAAATAACCTGTCTGCTTCATTTGTCATATGCACAAAACTTCCGGCATTGATATTGCCGGTCAATTTTTTATTTAAGATATCTGGAAAAAAATTCGCAAAAATGTTTTAGTATTGTAAGTTTATCTATCTCTATAGTCTTCAATTTGTTATTGTTAAATCAACTAAGGATAATTACGAGATGAGCAAGAAAATCGCATTTATCGGCGCCGGCAGTCTGGGATTCACCAGAGGCCTGGTGCGGGACATCCTGACCTTCGAAGCATTCAAAGACGCGACTATCGCGTTGATGGATATTGACAAGGAAAGGCTAGCGTTCAGCAAGAAAGCCGTTGAGAAAATCATCAAGGCCGGAAAATATCCGGCGAAAGTCATCGCCACTACTGACCGGGCGGCCGCGCTCAAGGGCGCTGACGGCGTACTTATCACTATTCTCCAGGGCGGCCCGCAGGTCTTCCGTACCGATATTGAGATTCCCAAGAAATACAACGTTGACATCAACGTCGGTGACACGCGCGGCCCGTCCGGCATATTCAGGACACTGCGCACTCTGCCGGTCATGCTTGACATCTGCAAAGATATCCGCAAGCACTGCCCTGGCGCAATCGTGCTGAACTACACCAACCCCATGGCGATGCTCTGCCGCGGAATGCAGAGCGAATTTCCGGAATTGAACATCACCGGCCTCTGCCACTCGGTGCAGGGTACCGCTGAGATGCTCGCCAGATGGATAGGCGCGCCGATGGAGGAAATCACCTATCTTTGCGCAGGGATCAACCATCAGGCTTTCTATCTGGATTACAAATGGAAAGGCAAAGACGCCTATCCGCTTATCCGCAAAGCGATTCTGAAGAAGCCTGAAATATATAATGCCGAACATGTGCGCAATGAAATGTATCTGGCTCTCGACTACTATGTGACCGAGTCCAGCGGACATAACTCCGAGTACAATGCCTGGTTCCGTAAACGCTCTGACCTGATTGAAAAATATTGCACCAGCGGCACCAACTGGAATCCCGGCCATCACGCCTATATTCTTAACGAGTATCTCAAGAGAGAAAACAACTGGAAGAAGGATGTTGAGGCGGATTTGAAAAAGCCGCTGACGAAAGATTATCTGAAACGCGGACATGAATACGCCGCTTCAATATTCAACGCCGTTTTCGGTGACAATAATATGTTCGAGTTCAACGGCAATGTCCGCAACAAAAATCTTATCAGCAATCTGCCGTCAGGCTGCTGTGTGGAGGTTCCGGTTGTGGCATCAAAACGCGGACTGGACTCGATCAGCGTCGGAGATCTTCCCGCTCAGCTGGCTATTATCAACAACATCAGCGCACGCTGTGAGGAACTCGCGGTCGAAGGCGCGCTCAAGGGTGATGCCAGAATG
>CAIMFA010000440.1 GCA_903840185.1 uncultured Lentisphaeria bacterium
ATCAATTTTTTCCTGCCATAAAATTAATATAAGCATTTTTGTCATTCTGAACCGTATACCGTTTGATTCCCGCCTCCATGGCGGCCATCTCCAGCCAGTCCTGATCGCCTATGGCAATGGCTTCGCTCCAATATCCTTCGCGATTATGTGAAATGCAAGCTAACTTTTCCGCTAAAGTTTTCAGATACCAGCTTCTGAATGCCTTCTCCGAGCTGATGTCCAGGCATTGCAGCAGACGCTGCATATTGATGATCCGGTAGCGTTCACGTTTGCCGAGCAGTTCGTGGATGGCGCAATGCTCCCATTCCTCCGGATGCTCCACCGCGCCGGCGCGGATCATATTCAAGTCAATATAAAACAGGCAGCGCCTCAGGTGATCGCCGTTCTGAATGCGAGTGGCATGGAACCGGTCGCTCCAGAATGCCCCCTGCCGTTTCTTAAGCGCGTTATACTTCTGTCCGACCGCGCCGTGCAGGAACTGCAATGCTTTGGAGATGTCATCGCCATGCCGCGCAGTCAGCAGCAGATGAACATGATTGCTGGTTATCATGTAGTCCAGCACATCAACTTTAAACCGCTGCTTCATCTCCCACAGTTCCCGCAGGTAGATTTCCCGGTATTTGGCAAACTTGAACAGAAACTCCCGTTTGTGGCAGCGATGAGTCACATGATAGCAGGCCCGGTCAATCCAGCCCCGGCGTCTTCTCGGCATAGTTTACCTCCATATTTATGCTTAAATTAATAAAAAGACCTTAAAAAATAGATTTAAGTAGAGATTTATTCAAGTCATTATATCAGTTTAACTACAAAAAGTTAACAAAAATGGGGTCAGACCCCGTCAAGAGAACTATTCAGTTTTCAAACAACCCGAATCAGGGTAATGATTCATTTTACTATTGTTACATTTCTAACAAAAATTCATAAAGTAACTGATTCCCAAGCAACGAAAACACTGAAACGGATGTTTGACCCCGATATTTAACAAACTTAAAGTCTGCGTTCAATCTATCCGTCATTTTAACCGTCAAATGCGAAATCCTATTTCTGCACAGGGCGCGATGTTTCCAGTGCAGTCTCACCCGGCTAAAATCATTATTCAATTGTCAAACAATTCAAATCATGGTGCTTTCTACCAATGATTCATTCCTCACTCTATTTTAAAAGTGGATTCAGGAATATCAGATGCATTGGTGAAAGTGGAGACCCGCTTAACATCAAGCAGAATCACCGGTCCCAGTTCTATAGTCAAGGCTTCCAGTTTTTTAATGAGTCCGCTCTTTTTATCAATTGTAATCCGGTTCGTCCAGCGCGGCAGCCAGTATGGCATGGCGGGAAGTAGCTTATAGTCGGCGGTCATCACCCATTCATTTGCATTTTCACTCTCTAATTTGAGTGTATCCATTTTGTATATGGCAAACGGATCAGCCAAATTGCCCAAATATGCCATATACAGGCGAAGCGACGGGCCGCCGTTTTGTTCAAATTCCTTGAAACTGCTTTTCCCTCCAGTGATGTCGCCGTAGCGTGAATATAAGTTGCTGCCATCAATCACGCTGATTATACTTTTCCCGATGTCGCTACGATTATGCGCCGCCGCCACTTTTCCTTTTACAAGCATTTGATCAGGACAGCGAACGGTCTGCTCTTCAATGAATTTGTCAAAACCGCCATTGACATCAAGTATCTGCCGTTCCACTTCAGCAGTATATCCTTTTATATTCAAACGCTTCTTTTCCGCAGATTGGATAATCTGCATGACCGCAGGGTCTTTTACCGTATTTGAGGACATTTGCATATTGGGCTCATTAGTTTTAGGATTAGAATCATTAAGCGCAGCTTTATCGCTAGCGCTATTACTTCCAGGTGATTCATCAATATTAGCATTAACACCAACTTTTTGTCCTTCCGGATGCGAAACTGCATTTACATTCGCCTTGTCATCGGTGACTGGAGTTGGCTTCTCTGCCTTGAGCTCAGAGGCGGTCTTGGCTCCTTTGGAGCGGAGCAGAGAAATAATTTCCTTCGACTGTTCAGGAGAAAAGGCCCGATCTAACGCTGTATAAGGAGTAGGGTCAAGTCCGTATTTTAATTCCATCGCTGATTGTTCAACTGCATTTATTTCCAGCCCTTTTTTTAGAAGCATGAGTATCATCTCTGTTTTTTCATCGTCATTTTCTTTTCCACCCCACACAACTTGCATCAATAAAGTCCGGCCATCTATGTTTTTCGTTTTAATATCAGCGCCTTTGCTAATCAAGTATTTAATGGTTTTCAAATCAATCGCCGCCAGCAATGCTGTATTTTTTCCGTCATCAGCCCAATTGACATCAACTCCATTTTCAACCAGAAGTTTTACAATTTCATAATACCCATTTTGACAGGCGCTCATAAGCGGAGATATCATTTTGCTGTTGCTATTGGGATCGGCACCATGTTTAAGCAACAACTCAACCATCTTGGTTGAACCATCATGGCCTGGCTCAGTTGCAACATTCAAAGGGGTAAACCCATTAACGTCTTTTACGTTAACATCCGCTTTTTGGGAAATTAAAAGTTGCGCAAATTCAATATCATCAGTGATCGCTGCAAGATGAAGGGGCGCAATGCCTCTTATTGTCCGCATATTAACATCCGCGCCTGAAGCGATCATCCTTTTGGCGGCACGTTTAGCTCCATTGGCATCATTATTGTTGAGACATGATTTCAAAGCTTCTTCATCGCTAACGCTCTTACATCCTGATATAAGCATTACCGCAATGGAAATACTCGATAAGATTTTAACTATTTTCATTTGTTTTGTCCTTTATGATTTATTGTAATATTCCAAAATAATCTAAGCATTTACAACATTTCTTTTGAGTCTTTAAATATTGTTGAAATCCTTTTAATTCATTTATTGTAACACTCTTTGTTTTTGTAATCCTCAGTGAACCAGACTTGAATCTCGCATATTCTCCTGTTACCCATGTATACTGCACTACGAATTGTTTTCCGTATACCCCGGCGGGTCTGCCGTCAGGACCATAAGAATCTAAGGTCGGATCGTCTGGATAATTTACAGGCAAACTTAAACCGAAAAGATATTGCGGACTGCCAATGTTATGCGGCGAGAGTATGTCGCCTTTAGTATATCTTCCGAAATCTCCGTGGGCATAATAATCCTGCAAAGGGTGGAGAGACATCCCAAGCGCCACAACAGCTATTTCTGGCTTATCTACAACCGATGCAAAAGATGAATTATCCGAACAATGATTTTGGGCTATTTTAAGAAGATCTGCTGAATGTTTAATCCTTGAATCTACAGCATCATTCCAAGGGCGATTAAAATGATAACTCTGGTCTCCGCCAATATACGGCAAAGATGGAGGCAAAGGACTCGTTGGTCCATAATCTACTGCATTATCTGCTCCGCCAATGGCATTTGCTGCGACAGAAGGATAATTAATTGAGACAGCCCAAGCAGCAGTCATATCTCTATGAACATCACTGCCCCACATACCGAGAACGTCGAAACTGCTCACAGGATTATTCTTAACGAATCCGTAAAGGTTGGGACTATCTTTTTCTTCAATCGGGTCTCTGGAAATCCAGCGTCCTGTGTCAGGATTATAACCACGTCCGTTATTGTAGAAGTAAACATTCAAATCTTTGTCTAGTTGTTTCGTACTGAAACGGAACGCAAAATCATCCGCCCTTGTACCTGATTTTGAAGTTGTCTGACCAAACGGGGCGTACTCGTATTCCGCAACGATACTGCCTGACGCATCGGTATAGGCATGTATTTTGCCGTTGCCATCGTAGACAGGGTAGTAACTGGCTGAATTGCTGTTTTCGGCCAGCAAGCCGCCGACACCGCCAGATCCCTGCAAGCTTCCGCTCATATCTATTCCCCACAAATAAGACTTCTGCAAGGCATCATTCACATCATAGACGGCAAGCTCATTCCAACTGTCGTAAGCGTATTTTTCGGTGTTCGTTAAATTCCATGCTCCACTTACCCAGGCATAGACCTTCTTTCCGGTACGTCTGCCTTGATAGTCATATTTGAATTCCAGGCGGGTCTTATTGGCTTGTTCGGTGGCTATGGTTGAGCGGGGTCTGACCCCATCTTTTTTATATTTTTGTGCATAATTAATCATTTTTTTGTTATATAAATAGCCTTTAAATCAATTTTTTCCTGTCATAAAATCAATATAAGCATTTTTGTCATTCTGAACCGTGTACCGTTTGATTCCCGCCTCCCTGGCGGCCATCTCCAGCCAGTCCGGATCGCCTATCGCAATGGCTTCGCTCCAATATCCTTCGCGATTATGTGAAATACAAGCTAATTTTTCCGCTAAAGTTTTCAGATACCAGGTTCTGAACGCTTTCTCCAAGTTGATGTGTCATCGTGGTCAGCTTTGGTGTTTTCGTCCAATAATTCATTGACCATCGGTCTCTTTCTGCTCTTTTATTTGAACTCAATAACAACGCATTATTCAAAATTTAAATATAGCCGGACAGGCAATGTTTATCAAGCAGCAACGCCGGGTGTTGACTCCGGGGGACAGATATCTGTCCGTTTTTTGCCATCATACCAGATTCAAAGCGGCGCTGGATCGCCGCCCTCCAAAGATTGCCTTAGCAATCATAGAAAAACGGAAATCCCAAGCACAGCTTTCTGCCGACTGCAATAATTTTTCTAAAAATCTTTCAATTAACAGTTGCTTTTATTTAAATTATAATTTATAATATTAAGCATAGGCTGAATTAAATAAAAATAAAGGAATGAAACCATGTTGAACCATAAAAATGGCAAAAGCAGTCTCACCATGAAGTGCGTGAAGTTGGGAACCATGGATTACAGAGAGCGGTTGTCCACTAATTACACGAATGAACACGAATGAATATTTTGCTGTGAATTTGATTCTGCTGCACAAAATCAAACTCACAGCAAGCGCTTCTGTTTTATTAGTGGCAATTAGTGCTATTCGTGGATAAAGACTGTATTTCTCTGTGTTCTCTGTGAACTCTGTGGTGAAAAAATGTATTTATTTTATGTTTTAATTTTAGTAATCAATAAACAATTAAGGAGAATGTATCATGGCTGAAACCAAGTACGACGAAAAATTTCCGGAACGCGCAATGGATTTCGCATCAGAAGGTATGACCGACAGTCAGATCGCGTACCAACTGGGCATCTCGCGTTCATCATTCTACAACTATACACAGCAGCATTCAAGATTCGCCGAGGCGATAGACGTCGGACGCGACGTCATTGACAGCCGGGTGGAAAACCGTCTACTGGAACTGGCGCTGGGGAATTACACCATCACCATCCGGGTGACCAACCACGAAGGCCTGACCCGCACCACCGTCAAAGACGCCATTCCCAATCTCAAAGCCATTCAGTACTGGCTGGA
>CAIMFA010000441.1 GCA_903840185.1 uncultured Lentisphaeria bacterium
CCTGACTCCTGACTCCTGACTCCTGACTTCTCACTCCTCACTTGTTTTTGAGAAAATCCAGTAACTGGTCAGCGGAAAATTCATTCTGCGCTCCGGTCTTCATTTCCTTGCAGACGACAATGCCTTTTGCCAGTTCATCGTCGCCGCAGATGATCACATAACCGGCGTTGACTTTATTGGCGGAACGCATTTGAGCTTTCATGCTTTTGGCTTCGACTTCCACCGCGGTCGGGATTCCGGCAAAGCGCAGACGGGCGGCCAGCTTCAAATTGAAATCTCTGGCCTGATCGCCCATGCTTAACAGAAACACCGGCTGAACACTGTCAACCGGCGGCGGAACTTTCAGCGCTTCCTGCACCATCAGCAGACGCTCCAGGCCGATACCGAAACCGACGCCAAGCATCGGCTTGTTCTCTTCCGGCAGGAAGAGTTCATAGCGTCCGCCGCCGGAAATGGCATTTTGCGCGCCAAGTCCGGAGTGCGTTACTTCAAATACGGTATGCACATAGTAATCCAGCCCGCGTACCAGCAGCGGATCCACTTTATAGGCAATGCCCATTGTATTCAGCACATCGCACACCCGTTTGAAATAGTCCTGCGACTCCTGGCTGAAGCTGGTCAGGTATTCCGGAGTTGAACCGATAATTTTCCGGCATTCGTGCTGTTTGCAGTCGAGAATGCGCCAGATGTTTTTATCCAGGCGGGTTTTGCAGTCGTTGCACATCTTGTCGATATGTTCACGGAAAAACGCGCGCAAAGTATCTTCTGCCGGTTTGCGGTCTTCCCGCGCGCCGCGGGTATTGATCAGCAGTTGAGCATCGGGAATTCCGAGCTCACGGAGATAATGCATCAGCATGGCAATACATTCAGCGTCGAGTTCCGGCGCGACCCGTCCGACGTTTTCCACGCCGACTTGATGAAATTGACGGCGTCGTCCGGCGGCGGGGCGTTCCCCGCGGAACATCGGGCCCATGTAGAACACGCGCTTTTCATTGCCGTTCATGACATCGGTGCCCAGCAGCGCCCGCATGATGCCGGCGGTGCCTTCCGGGCGCAGCGTCAGGCTGCGTCCTCCGCGGTCGTCGAAACTGTACATTTCCTTCTGCACGACTTCCGTCTGGTCGCCGATTCCGCGCTTGAACACTTCAGTGTATTCAAATACCGGAGTCCGCAGTTCGCCGTAGCCGTACAATCCGAAAACGGTTCTGGCTGTTTCCTCCAGGCGGCGCCATAATGCGGCTTCCTCCGGAAAAATATCCGCGGTTCCGGGAGGAGGAGAAGAGTTTGCCATTTTTATTTTACCTTGAATTTAGTTTCAGGCCGCCGGATAAAAAACAAATTGCGCCGGGCGGTTTTTGCCGGGCGCAATTTATAAATATCATATCCTCAAGCGGACCATAATTATTTAACGCTTTTGGTATTCAGCTTTTCAACGCGGTCTTTCAGCTCTTTGCCGGCGCGGAATTTGACCACTGCGCGTTCCGGAATCACCACTTCGTTTTTCGGACGGTTGGGATTGCGGCCTTTACGGCTCTTGCGGATTTTTACTTCGAACACGCCGAAGTTTCTGAGTTCGATCGTGTTGCCGGCAGCCAGTTCATCGGCCACATAATCAAGGGTCATCTGGACAACATCCGCCACATCGTTCTGGATAAGTTTGGTTTCCTTGGCAATCTTTACCACTAAATCGCGCTTCGTCATTTTTTTTGCCTCTTTTTTTCTTGTTCTATTTATTCTAATTTTATAATTTTGAGTATCGTATAAACCTCTTAAGTTATACTTGATTAACACTTTATTCAAAACACGAACATAAAAATTTTGCAATTTTTCTTTTAAAATCTAATCAAAGACAGGTTGCATTTTTTTTACCGGCGTTTTCCGGACATTGGAAAACGGTGAAATCCGGCATAATATTTTCGCTCCTTTTAAACTTAACCACAAAGGCATCCCGCAGTCGCGGGACTAACCTGAGAGTTAGCAAGACACAGAGAAATCCTTTTTTTACATTTTGACTTTTATCTTTCGTCTCTTATTTGATAAAACTGCGGGTACCGCAGTCAAACGCTGACTCCCGGCTCCCGGCTGTTCCCCTTGGATATTGGATATTCTCCCGCCTTGCGGGATCCCGCAGGGCGGGACGGGATATTGGATATTCTCCCCCGGCTGTTCATTCTGACTGATAGGACTGATAGGTTTTACCTACCACCTGACACCTGCTCCTTAATAGATTTTCTTCATTTTATGGCAGGTCTTGATAATTGTATTTGACTTATGCACAATTTCAGGATATTCTTTTTCACATGCACATGGTGGTTAAATCCGGGGGACATGTTTCTATGGAATATAAGCTGCAAGATCTGGTTGATGTGCCCAAAATCCAGGAATTACTGGACAGTCTTTACGATGCGTTCCGTCTTCCTTCCGCGATTATGGACATCGAAGGCAATATCATTACGGCTTCCGGCTGGCAGGATATTTGCACAAAATTTCATCGTATTAATCCTGTTTCTGAATTGGAATGCCGCAAGAGTGACCTGTATATAATGGATCATCTTCCGGAAGCCGATCCCTCTGTCATGTACTGCTGCCCGCACGGCATGGTTGACTGCGCAACTCCGATTATTATTTCCGGGATACATGAGGCAAACATTTTTACCGGTCAGTTCTTTCTGGAGCCGCCGGATATGGAGTTTTTCAAAAAGCAGGCGGCAAAGTACGGCTTTGATGAGCAGGCGTATCTTGACGCTGTTGCCAAAGTTCCAGTGTTTACCAGAGAGCAACTCTACAAAAACCTTGCTGTAATCCGCAAGTTTACCGAAATGCTTGGCGAAATCGGCTTAAAACGGCTGCAGGGCATAAAATCCGAAGAAAACATGCAGAAGAACCAGGATCGGCTGAGTTTAGCGTTAAACGCCTCCAATATGGGGGTGTTTGAACTGGATCTTATTGAAAACAAGCGGATTTGGGACGAGCAGCAGCAGCGTTTAATGGGCTTTCCGACCGGGACATTTCGCGGAGATTCGTGTGACATTTCCGCCACTATTCATCCGGATGACCTAGCCAAAAGAAACGCGGTAGTTGAGCAGGCGATAAAAGATAAAAGCGAATATAATTTAGAAATTCGCACAATCTGGCCGGACGGCAGCATTCATTATATTGCTTCGCGTGCCAGGATATGTTGTGATCAAAACGGAAATGCCGAGAGGATTATCGGCGTAAGCTGGGACGTAAGCGCCGTTAAGCAAGCGGAATTAGCGCTTACCGCCAGTGAAGAAAAATACCGTCTGCTGTTTGAGAATATGACTGTAGGTTTTGTGCTGCTTGAAATAATATACAATGAAAAAAATAAACCGTTGGATTATCGCATTATAGAAGTCAACCCTGCATGTGAAAAACTGGCTGGACTTTCCGCGGCCGCCATAACTGGAAAAACGGTAAAAGAATTATTTCCAGATACAGAATCTTATTGGATGAATCTTTACGGTGATGTCGCTGAAACAGGCATCCCGAAATTATATCAAAATTATTCTAAGAGACTTGATAAATATTTTGATGCCTGGGCTTTCAGCCC
>CAIMFA010000442.1 GCA_903840185.1 uncultured Lentisphaeria bacterium
CGGGAAAGATATCCATGAAGGTACTGCCGCCCGACCGGCTTTACCGCATATTATGATTGCGAAGCAGTCCAATGCTCCTGAGGAGCACAAGTCAGCCTCAGGTGGACGGCAATACCAGTTGCAAATCCGCGAATCACGCATATAGTAACCGCGATTTTGGAGAAAAATTATTCCAGCGGATGCTGAGGAAGCATAAACTATGAGTAGCGATAACGCAACAATATTCGGTAAAAAAATCCTGGTTGGCCTCACCTATCTTGATAAACAAGGCCAAGTAGTTAGAAAATTGCAGATTCACGGCTTGATTACTCGTCTTGAATCAAATAATACACTGTATTTTGACCGCGCTGATGGCGAAGGCGAGTTCTCCATTCCTTTCGAAGGAGAATTGGAACCGGCTGAATGTGACGCTGTCTATACGCTATCATCAACCGGAGAAAAAATTGAGAATGTTCACTTCGTATCATCCTGGACGATTCACCCTCCCCAAAACAAGAATAACTTCATCAATCTGGCAGCCGCCATGATCCTGTCGCTATATAAAAGAATAAGGAAAAAGACGTGAAGATATATCGCTTTAAGAAAATACCGGTAACACTACTCGGTTCGGTCGGCTTGCTTCTACTGCTCGGTGCGGGCCCGTCTGCAAAAATTGATCCGGAGATTCCTGACATCAGCAGGCGCATCAATGAATTCACCAGGGATTTGCTCAAGCATGATGCCGATAGCAAAAATGCCCCGGATAATTCCGTTCTGTCTCCGCAAAGCATTTTTCACGGTCTGGCAATGAGCTACATTGCCAGCGGAGGAGAAACCGGCAAGGAACTGGCTGATGTCTGCCACTTTCCGGACAATAAAAAGTTGCTCCTTCAATCTCTGACCGATCTGCGCAAGCAACTACAGGAGACGGCGAAAAAAAAGCGGATTGACGTCAGCATCGCCAATTCGTTGTGGATGGACGAAACATACGCAAAATTCAGCGATGAGTATATAGATGAAATACAGGGAACATTTGGCGCGTCTTTATATCAAATAAAGTTTGCTCAGAAAATTCAAGCCTGCAAGTATATCAACAGGTGGATTTCCGATAAAACTCACGGCAAGATACAGAAAAGCGTGAGCCCTGAAGATTTTAACTCCAGAAGCAGACCTGGTGTTATAGACGAACCCGGACTGGTTTCAGTCAATGCCGTCTATTTCAAGGCGGACTGGGGCAGCCAGTTTGACAAATCCTCAACCCGCAAAATGCCATTCCATCTCCCGGATTCAAAAACAGAAGAAGCAGTGATGATGCATCAATGCTCTGTGCTTCCGTACTCCGAAAATGACCAGGTAAAATTTCTGGAGATTCCCTATATTGACGGCGCTTACTCAATGTACGTAATCCTGCCTAAAAAAGTCATTTCCATCAGGGAATTGACGGCTATTATCAATACCGGAATGATTGTTGATTTGAAGCGCAATGCTTTTAAACGCGAAGTCGATGTGCTGCTGCCAAAATTTGAGATCACAAGCCGTCTCGGTGTGAAAAGTGTCCTGTCTGAAATGGGAGTAAAGTCCGCGTTCGACAACCAGAAGGCCGATTTCGACAAGATGATCGTCAAGAAACCGGGAGCTTTCCGTATCTACCTGAGCGAGATATATCATGATGCGTGGATAGATGTGCATGAAGAAGGAACGGAAGCCGCCGCCGCAACAACAACCGTACATTACTCACTTGGATGCAGTGCGCCAGACATTTTACCGCCTGAACAATTTCATGCTGACCATCCGTTTATGTTCATGATTGTGCATAATCCAAGCCGTAGCATCCTGTTCGCCGGCTGGATATCCGACCCGGCAAAACTAACGCAATAGTATGAGTAGTTGGTATTTGTTTGTGATTGCGCAGCAATCTTTTGGATTGCGGCGACCCTGCGCCGCTTTGGATTTGGTATGATGTCACAAATATCGAGCCAATACCGGAATGTAGAAGTTTTGCAGCAAAATCAAAGCGGCGCAGGTTCGCCGCAATCCAAAGTCAGGCTTCCGCCTGACAAAATGCAAATTCAGGAGATAAACCAGTTATATTTTCGTCACAGCTTTTGGATTACCGCGAAACGCTATTATATTTATTAAAGAGCAAGATGTTTTAGAGGTCATTTAATAAGGAGAAGCATGAATAGAATCCATTTAAAATTATTCAATCTGCTTGTATTCAGCGTTGTATTTATCTCTTGTAAAGCAGATGAGCCAGCTCAAAATACCATTGACAAAGCTCGCAGGCAAACGGTTGAGCGAGTTCTCGACTCGCAAAACTACAAACCCGGACAGGATGAACTCGCAGCCAGTGTCATCCGCATTGAAAAAGAAGAATATGCGTCAGAAAAGAGTGGCAAGCCCAAGCATATCTTATATAAAACATATCGCGGGAAACAGAAAATCAAGGATTACCTGATGCGCGACACCGACGAAGATGGACAGATAGACCTTTTCATGGAAATATTTTATGCCGGAGCTGATGGAAGTATCAGCATATCAAGATTCACAAAAGAGCCTTTGCGAGGCTGCTCTTTGACTATGAACGGGATGCAGCATATTTCGGCAACACTCACGAGCAAGGATTCCAGCGGCAAATACGATGAACTATTATTGATAACTGATGACGGTCAGTTTATCGACCTTTTCCGCCTGGATGCAGATGGACTATTACAGCCGGTAAATGCGGAGGAATACCTGAAACATAAGCGGGCGCTTGAATCCATTGCTCCAATTGCCGGAGCAATATTGAATACCATTGATTCTGCCAAAGGCAAAGAGAAAGTTTCCGAAAAATAGAGCGAGCCAACCATGTCCCCAATAGACAGCGGAATTATCTTGAAATCAAAGTCAAAAATATTTTCATGACAGCTTTGGGATTACCGCGAAACGCTATTATATTTATTAAAGAACAAGATGGTTTATAGGAAATTCCATATTTTATACGATGTAATTTGACGTATGACCGCCGTCTTGATGATAATGTACTCTGGTAACAAAATGAAGCCAATCCGAACGATCCTCGCCAAAAACTGGATTCTTATAACCACGATTATTATTGCCAGCTTAATCCTTACAAATATCTGGCTCACGCATCGA
>CAIMFA010000443.1 GCA_903840185.1 uncultured Lentisphaeria bacterium
CATACCTTCAGGTATGCGCCTCTCCGGCAATTCACAAAATCATCTCTGGATATTTCACAAAACTTGTAAACTTTCTTTTTGAACAACTCCTTAAGTTTGAGAAAAATAAAATTCTAAAAAATAAATTATGATGTAAAATTGCGTATCCTGAGACGTATTCCAGTCTACAAATCCAGTCCGGCTGTTGTTGATCCGGCAAATGAATGCTGTTTCAGATTATCCAGTTCGGACTGGTTCTGGTCCTGGACATGGCCGTCAATCCAAAGAATATTTGCTTTTTTAAAGTGACGCAAATGGATTTTTTTGAGCGGATTACCCCCGTCATTTCCCATCAGCCATGAGGTCTGCGCAGGTACTGCAGTCAAAATTATACTGTCGCCTGCCCACGCATATTTAGCTGGCTTCGGGATTTTAGTTTCCCTGATATAATCGGAATACCACCAGGTGGAATACCATGATGGATTGGCAATCTCGCCCGCGGTTGCGTAAAGATTGTTCCAATAGGCGATCCCGTATGTGGCATTAGCAGCAGGAACGACATCATGATATGTGCCGGAATATGCAAACTGCGGGGCAAATGAAGGACAGACACTGGCCTTCAAATTATCAAGCTGTCTAGTGATTTTGAGATTCAACCACCATATTGCCGGGGAACCTGGCTGTGTAGTGGCTCCAACGTGAGGAAGATAACCTTGAAAATCAGCAGCGTAACCGGCAGAAGCTAGTCCAACCTGTTTCAGATTTGCAGCGCAATTAATCGCTTTGGCTTTTACTCTGGCTTTGTTCAGCGCCGGCAGCAGCATTGAGGCCAAAATTGCGATGATGGCGATCACGACCAGGAGTTCAATGAGCGTAAAATTTTGCCTTACTTTCATTTGTTAATCCTTTCCTTTTTGTGGGTTGCATTGGTTTAATTTCATAATCACTTTATCACCCGGATACGTATTTATTTACTTGAGACAGACACTTCCTTCTTTGCAGCGCTATCAGCTTTTACAATCACAATTCTCGGCCCCATCAAGTCCGCCGCCTTTTTATCATCCTGACTGCCCCAGTCAGAACTCAGGACGGCCTTGACATGTACATAGAGGGCATCTGCCTTGATTTTATCATTCAACTCGAATTTGCCTTTCAGTGTCAGTTCCCTGTCTTTGGAAACCTCCGCCGATGCGAAATGCGCCAGATAACCGCCCCATTTTTCATTGTTGCTCCAAAATAAATGCACCGCGAGCTTATTAGCCTCCCAGTTTCTTGAAATCTCCTTGAGGTTTCTGAGTTCAAGTTTCAGTTCAAATTCTTTGCCCGGGGTGCATGTTTTCGGGCAGGTGAGAACGCACCATCCGTAGTCCGACGTTGTTGTCGATGCTGAATTATCCTTTGCCGCATCCTCCGCCATGATCATGTTAGGCACAACGCATATAAATAATACTGACATCATCAGCAGCATTGTTAAATTCACAGAACGCTTTACTGCACATTTTCCGGTTGTTGAGAAATTCCGATCATTTTTCTGCTCGCATTTCATGATTCATCCCTTTTTGTTAATCAGGTTTCTTAAAAAAGCTGTTTTCTATTGGAACAATGCTTCCGGGTTCATCACCAGAAGGTGAAAAAATATGGATCAAATTCATCCTCGACCGGACGATCTGCATAAAACGAAACCTTCTTCAGTTCGGGAAGATTACTGACTTTCCCCTGCTTCGGTTCCTTTGAGATATCCGCATAAAATCCGAATCCTTTGGCTCCGCTTCCTATTTTAAATGAAATTGAATTTTCGCCTTTCTTCATAGGAACCATTACTTGATAGGCTCCGGGAATGTTCTTCCCGTCGAGAGTCTGAAACAATTGCTTGCCGTTCACCCATATTTTCATGCGCCAGTCGCATCCGACACGCATAATGGCGTAACGGTCGGTTTCGCTGACTAAAGTGGTGCAGACGTAGGCCACCGCTTTCGATTCAAGTTTGTAGAATGCCCCGAGATTTACAAATCCGGTTTTGTCTGCATTTACCGAATCACGCCAGTCGAAAGCTTTTCCGTTCGGGTTCGGAAATGTTATGTTTGGATTGGTGTCCCCGGCAATCGCCATGGTCTCGGCGCTGAATTTGGTGTCCATCATCGCCTTCCCGTCATCGTTGCTCATAATGTACGGACCAATAACATTCCAATTTTTAAGTCCGACGAACAGTGACCCGCTGTCGATGCATGTCGCCAGTCTTGTCGCTATTTTCTCGGAAGGGCAGGCTCCAAGGTTTCCAAGCAGCCTGGCTAAAAGCTGTTCAAGCCGTATGACGCTTGTATCAACAGTTTCAGCTTTTGTCTTATCTTTAGCGTACTTTTCCGCCAGTAAAGCTGGTGAGACCTGACAGAAAAGCATGACGCCGTTACCGGTGGATTTACTTGCGGCCAGTCCGCCGGCAAGAACAGTTGTTCCCTGCGGCTGACCATCGCTGCTGAACGCGTCAATTGTCAGAGCATCGCGCCAGCGCAAAAGGCTGGGACCTATATTGTTGAACAGGCGATTGTTTTCCATCGGAACTCTTTGGATGGTCTGTTTATGCGTCTTTACCCCCCAGGCTGCAAGCGTCTCGGGTGACTGGGGCAGAAAAAGGACCCGTCCGCCTTGCGATACGAAATCCCCGATTGCTTTTTGGGACGGGCTTGTTTCACCGCTTCCGATGACGATGATTGTTCCATCCGGATTTTTCATGTCTGCTGTCTGTAATGGATCAACCCCGAGTTTGCGCAGCAGTTCTATCGTGTCCCGGCCGCCGCTGCAGACTACCCGGCGCGTTTTTTCCGGGACAGCCGAATCAAGATATGACAGGATGTTCTGCGCCAGAAGCGTGGCAGCTGGATCAACGCCGACCCTGCCGCTTAAATCCAGAGCGGAAAATATGACAGCACCTTTTCCGAAACGCCACTCCAGCAGCGGCGAATAATCCAGGTCGAACTCGGCGCTAAGCAGAGGTGAAAATCCAGCCGCTCTGGGAATCTGCGGCATGCTGGAAGCTATCGCATGGGTATTCGTCCACTTGGCGGCATGCCTTGTTTCAGCAAGCTGATTATTTCCCTCCGGCAGAAGATCCGGAGATCCTCGCCAGTCGGTAAGATCGGACAGCATCAGACCGTTCATGACAGGACAGTTCGCCCCTGATGGAAAAACTCTTCTCGGCATGGCTTCGTTTCCTCTGAACCCGAGGCCGCGCCATACCGCCGGGGTCTGCTCAAGTACAAGCACTTTAAGTCCGCGACGTACATCTTCTTTCGTATAGGGCAGTTCCTCACACTGGACCACGGCCTCTCTTCCTATGATAAGAAGGTCAAAACCATCCAGTTTGTCTCCCTTTTTAAGTTTGACGGCGTTCACTCCTATTGATTTCAGCCATGGAGTTGACTTACCTGCCGGGTCGTAAATAGCGACCTGGGAACGGAGACTGGATGCTTTATTTTTAGGAAATACCGTTATCGCAAAACTGTCTTCTTCAACCGTCCTGCCGTCCTGTATTGTTTTCAGTTCGATCGTAAAACCGGTTCTGCCTGAAACCTCTGGTGCGACAAATGAAAACGGCAGCTGTTTTATTTCCCCTGTGTTCAAATCCGATTGCAGTTTGCCTGAAACAACGCTGGAACCATCCGCAGATTTCAATGTCCATTCGCTTTCGATCCTGGTTCTGCCGGGACCGTCCCACACAACGGCCGCGGATTTTGCCACAGTCTCGCCGGAATAGAATGTATGCGTCTTGTCAGTATGACTTCCAGCCCCGGCGATATAGACTAAAAGTTGTTTATTGGCCTGGCTTTCAATGTCAAAATTGGGATTTACCCAGGCTGGTTTTGCAGTAATTTGAGCCATTGATTCAAAATTGACTGGCTCTATTTTCCCTGTCTGTTTAAAATTAATTACACTGCCGGCACCGGCGGGTTTACCGTAACCGACGTTAAAGCTCCAGTATGCCCAGCCGCCGTTAATCCCCCACATTCTGAAAGCCCGGTTGGTGTTACGGACGAAAAGTCTCTGAAAGTCCCAGTAAACCGGATATTCGTTCCAGTCAGGATTAATGCCGTGACCGCTCATGTTCGCCAGGCCGTAATCAATAATTTTCGAGAGCCCGATGTCTGACTCCGCGGTATATGCCCTGTCTCCGAAATAGATCGCGAAGTATTCGGTGGGCAGGAATCGCGTCCCTTTCCAGAAATTGGCCGTGTATGGCTGTCCGCATTCCGACATCTGATATGGCATGTTTCCGGATTGTGCCCAGGCTTTCGGCCATTCCTCCCGTTCCTGAAGCGGAGCAAAATTCAGATAAAAGTTCGATGCCGCAATGTCGCCGATATTGCCATCGGCATGGGAGTATGCCAGGCGGCCCGGATCATGTGCTTTGGCGATCTCACATGCAGTGGCCACCGCCTTAGCCTGTCCGCTGGCTGTCCGCTTTTCCTCGAAACGCCGTCCCATTCCTTTGGGCGCAATGGCTTCATTGGCGAATCCAATCGAGTTCATTCCGACAATCCATGACAGCACGCCGGGATGATTCCTGTAATGGCGCATGTATAAATCCGTCTCCCGCTCATAGTCTTTCCTGGCAGCCGCATCTTCATAAACCGCCGTTCCCAGATAGGAGACACTCGGGGCCGGAAGCAGAATAGCGAAACCGGCCTTGTCTGCGGCATCAAGCAGTTCCTGACTGAAAAGCGGCGTCTCTTTCGCCCACGAAATGCCGCGCCACCACATTTCCGGATTATTCTGGATATAGCCGGCGTTATACCCAATAAGACGCGCAAACGCCATGCCTTTTGGGCTGGAATCGCCAAATGAAAAAGAATGCAGCATTACCAGTCTCAAGTGTATCTCATGTCCGTTCATCATCAGCTTGCGTCCATCTGTCCATATCTCTCTGAATCCGAACTTGAACGGGCGCGCCGAGTCCAGCAGAACATTGTTCTTGAACAGCCTGACTTCCGCGGTATAGAGGTATCCGCCGTCAAGTTCCCAGAGCTGAGGATTTTCCCACTTCGATACAACTCTGATTTTGGAAAGTCCGGCTGGAACATACAGGTCCCCGCGTTCAAACGAAAGCACCTTCGCGCCTTTCTCATCAAGAATATCAACGGCTGCGGAGAACCCGTCAACCGGACTGGCGGCATCAATCTCAAGGTCAAGAGCAAGTTCCTTCTTCCGCCAGCTTATGTCAGCAAATACCTGAGATATTCCGGCAGGGCGTGGACGGGAAAGCAAATCTACTTTGCCGGCAATTCCAACACCCCATTTATCCATCTCCACATTGCCCTGCATATGTTTGCGGCAGACATATCTGATACGGTCCTGCTCGAACCCTCTTGATATATCCGTATAGTCGCGGGTCACGAACACCCGGATCAGATTTTCCTCTCCAGTCTTAACTTGTGAGCTTATCTCGATCTCGCCGCCCGGCCGCAACAGTTCTCCGGCCCGTTTGTCATTGACAAACACAATCGCATCACCTTCAATTCTTTGAAAATCCAGAAAGACCCGCTTTCCATTCCATTCCGGTGGAACAAACATTGACTGCTGATACCAGAAAGAGTTAAGCCCTTTGGCCGGAGCCAGGGAAGATTTCCATCCGTCCAGCTTCGGAGGAGTTGAGCTGTTCAGCGCTGATTGTATCTTCCAGGCGGCAGGCATCTGTAACAGTTCCCCGGCCATAAGTACATCTGCCTCTCCGCAGACAAACATCAAAGCTAAGATTCCGGCAAATTGAAAAATCGAATTTCTCATAAAATCCTGTCTGTTTTACAAATTCTCTTTAAATATCTATATGTACTGAATTTAGAACCTAGAACCTAGAATCTAGAATCTGGAATTCAGAATGGAATTCGAACTAAAATCCGGATTTATTCTGACTCCTGACCTGACTCCTGACTTCTCCGTTTGCAATTACCTCATACTTTATAAGGGTGAAAATTTAACATAGATGAAATCTTCACATCTTACCATTTGCCCGGGCTGGCAATACTGCCTCTGGCTTTCCATTCAGTAGTAATTCTTATACCTAAAGGCGAATCAACATTCCCGTTAATTCTTCCAATCAGCAGTTTTGCCGCAATACTTCCCATCTTCTCCAGTGGCTGGGTTATCGAGCTTAACGGCGGGACGCTGTTCTCACAGTCTCTGATATCATCAAACCCGATGATACTTATATCCTGCGGGATTCTTATTTTCATTTCCGCGGCAAGTTTAATAAATGACAGCGCATAGACATCGGCGGCGCAAATGAGAGCTGTAGGCCGGTCTTTCATTTTGATTATCGCTGACAAAGTCTCTTTAACATTATGATCGACATCATTCAACGATCTTTCTTTTCTGAATGGAATAAAAATCCAGGCAGGATCGGGAACCGGCAAATCCAATTCAGAAATTACCTGATTATATGCCCCGAATCTTTCCGCATGATGTAAATGAAAAGTTCTGAGTCCGAAAAAAGCGAATTTTCTGTGGCCCATATCATAAAGCTGTTCTATGCCCTTCCTCATTCCATTATAATGATCTGGCATAACCGAGTCAGATTTGTTGTCAGAATCCCGGCGGTTCAAAAGGACAAGCGGGTGGATTTCTGCAATTCGCTTCATTTCCGGGCAAAAATCAAGCTCCGCGGCGATAAAACCATCCACCGAAGAGATCAACTGCTCAGGTATTTTATTACCGCTGAACACATGATGCACCACCATGTATGATGATTCCAGCGCAAAATCCTGGACCCCTTTCATCAGTCGCGGGAGATAAACGCCCGCCGCACCCCCACGGAGGGATGATCCATGACTGCCGACAGGCTGAAGGAAATCCGGGCCGAAGTCGCGGCAGCGCACCCAATCACCGTGGTCTATAGCGCGCACCATCCGCAGCGCATGGCGGAAGAACTGCTGGCCGAGGTAGACCGGCTGGTGCAGGAGATCACGATGCTGCGGGACTGGCCTTGCCTATGCCCAGATTGCACGAACCCCGAGTGCGGAGGCGCACCATGACACGCGAAACGATCCTCGAAATCCTGCGGATCTATTGTGCCGACTCATCACCCTCAACCTACGAAACCTACGAGACGACCCCGCTAGAGCGAGCGCAGGGCATCCGGGAAGCCGAGGATGCCGCCATTCGGCTAGCGC
>CAIMFA010000444.1 GCA_903840185.1 uncultured Lentisphaeria bacterium
ACGGCTGAAAATTCAACTATAGATTGCGAAGATTTTGAGAATTGGTTCGTATTCTGAGAGGCTGCCGATACCGGGGTATCGAAGGCCTCGAAGAGTGCGAATCCAAACTCGAAAGATCGTACCCCCTTTGCGGTTAATGTCTTGCAGTTGTATTTTTCCGCTCCTCCTTCCGGCGATATTCATATCGCCCGTCAGTCGGATCAAAAAAATCCAATCCACAATCCTATTCATCTAAAGTTGAATTTTCAACCGCGCAGAGTATAACCAGCAATAGACTGATTATTTATATTTCGGCATCATATCGCCGTGAGCCTTGATCAGATCGTCGCACATCTTGCGGATGTCGTCGAGCGGAAGCTCGGCGGAGGTGTGCGGATCAAGCATTGCCGCATGATAGATGTGTTCCTTCTTCAACGTAGCTGCCGCTTCGATGGCCAGCAGATGAACATTGATGTTGGTGCGGTTGAGCGCCGCGCACTGCTCCGGCAGGCGTCCAACGTAACATCCCTGAACGCCCTTGCTGTCAACCAGGCAGGGCACTTCCACCACCGATTCGGCGGGCAGATTCGGAATCAAACCGTTGTTAAGGACATTGCCGCCGATCTGCGCCGGGGTGTTGGTAATAATTGCATTCATGATGATCGAACCGTATTCATGGCTTTTCACATGAGACAGTTTCGGATTGTCAACGATTTCCTTGCTGCGTTTCTTCCAGCCTTCAATCTGGTTGATACAGCGGCGCGGATATTCATCCAGCGGAATGTTGAATTCTTCAATCAGGCCGGGATACTGTTTTTTGATCCAGTAGGGCATATATTCGGCGTTGTGTTCGCTGGATTCAGTAACGTAAAAGCCGAAGTTCTGCATGATGGCGAGGCGGACCATATTGCCGCTCTTCTCCGCGCCGGCCTTGCGCCATTCGGTCATTTTCTTTTTAGCCAGAACTTTTACTTCCGGATAAATATCCTTGCCGTCCTGAGTGATTTCCAGCAGCCAGCCCATGTGGTTGATACCGGCGATTCTATCGCGGACCGATTTCGCGTCGTATTTCATGCCGATGGCTTCCAGCAGGCTCTGGGAACAGCACTGCACGGAGTGGCAGAGGCCGACGGTCTTAACTCCGGTATGACGGAGCATCGCGCCGGTCAACATGCTCATCGGATTGGTGTAGTTGAGAAACCACGCATTCGGACAGACCTGCTCCATGTCGCGGGCAAAATCCCACATGACCGGAATAGTGCGCAGCGCCCGGAAGATGCCGCCGATGCCGAGGGTGTCGGCAATCGTCTGGCGCAAACCGTATTTCTTCGGGATTTCAAAGTCAATAATGGTGGAAGGATCATAGCCGCCGACCTGGATCGCGTTAACCACGAAATCCGCGTCACGCAGCGCTTCTTTGCGTTTGCCGACTCCGAGATGCGCGGTAACTTTGGCTTTGCCTTTATTGATATTGGCGTTCAACACTTCGATCATGCGCTTGGATTCGGCAAGGCGGGTCCCGTCAATGTCGTACAGCGCAATGTGAGCGTTTCTCAATGAATCAGTGCACAGACAGTCGCCCAGTACGTTCTTGGCAAAAACCGTACTGCCAGCGCCCATAAAAGTGATCTTCGGCATAAATGTCTCCTTGTTTAAATAGATTTATGTAAAAATTATGCATTAACGAATTATTCAATATAGCCTCATAATATTGAAAATGAAATGCGAATAAATTGCTAATAATGGTAATTTTGTGCTATTTTTAGAAGTCAGGAGACAGGAGTCAGGAGTCAGAATAAGACAGAAAGCTGCTCCGGAGGAGCAGAATATTCATAGCAGAGCAAAATGAAGATCAAAGAGAAAAATTGAAAGCCGATAGATGTACGGCAATGAGAACAAATAGTAAAAAAACAGTGCTTGATCGTCATATTTCCGTATTTGAATTTATGCATTCCATTCTGACTCCTGTCTCCTGTCTCCTGACTTCTGGTTTTTCTCATTTGTTTTTTTGCACAGATGAACTATTTTTATGCAATACACAGGAGGCTTTATGGTTGAGAAGACGCCGGTTCCGCAGTCCGTTATAGATCAGATCAGCAGGCAGCTTGAGCCGGGCGAGGCTATCCGCTGGCTGGACAGACCCGGAATGCTCCGGATCAACCCCGTGCAATTTAGAAAAACGCTGATTCTCTGCACTTCCGCGCAAACCATATTCGTTGCAGTTTTTGTGTTTATGGTGATAAAATATCATCCTGTAAATCCCGTTCCATGGATCCTGCTGCTGGTAATGCTGCCGACCATTATAACCTCAATTCCTATAGTGCGCATAGTATTGCCGGCCATTATCGCCGCCGGCAGCAATTCCAGGGTTTATGTCATCACCGGCAAACGGGTAATGGTCTGGGACACGATTTCCGCCTCGCTCAAAAAAGATTACCGTCCGGAAGATATTCAGACCGTTTCCATCAGAGAGAGCGGAAACGGCTCCGGAGACATTCTTTTCAACGCGGAAACGGATCACGGTCCGATGGGGAAATATCGCAAACACGAGGACGGACTGAGCGACGTGGATAATGTCAGACAGGTCGAAAGCCTGTTGCAGGAGCTAATCAGTAAGAAGAAATTGTTTTAATCTGTTTACAAATTATCAGGAACGCCGGTTATGAAAAATCTGCTGCTGAACATCCTGTTCCAGTGCGCGCACCGGACCAGAAAAATCGCCTGGCGGATTTTACGCCCGACTACGCTTGGCGTAAAAATGCTGCTGTTCAACGGCGATAAGGTCATGCTGGTAAAAACCCGCTACAGCGCCAAACTCAGCCTGCCCGGCGGTAAAGTGAACAAGATGGAAGTTCCGCGGGAAGCGGCGATGCGCGAACTGCGCGAGGAAACCGGCATCGCGGTTAACGATTGCCGGCTGGTCGGCATCTATTCGAATTTCACTGAATTTAAAAGCGACACCATAGTGCTTTTCGCCGCCGAAACGGCGGAAAGCAAATGTTCGCCAGGCTGGGAAATCGCAAACTGCGGGTTTTATCCCTTAGACGCCCTGCCTGCGGAGACCTCGCCCGCCACCCTGCGCCGGATCGCGGATTTCAAAAAAGGCGCAATCATTGACGCCCGCTGGTAACCGGATGATTACGGTTACAGTTTGCCGGCGAGAACGGCGTCGCGGTAGAGTGCATATTCCTCATACAGCGTTACTGCCCTCTCGCCGCCAACCTTTACCGGATGGTCCGGATGCTGCATCAACCCCGGGTACTGATAGATGATCTGCTTTTCAACATATGGCGCGGTCAGGTCAAGCTGTGCGGCCACTCGTGATATTTCTGTCGGCACCAGGCTCTTTTTATGGTCAAATTCCCATATCTCCAGATCATTCCAGATCGCGGTACGGCCGCGTTCGCGGAAATAGGTATTCCACATGCAGTGACTCACTTTTTCCGCCTTGCTGTCACGCCAGCCGTCATGCGCGAATTGCAGGCGCTGGTAGAGATAAGGCAGGCGGTGTAAACTATGATGCCGGTCGGCATATTTATAGCGTCCCAGCGGGTCGGGAACAACCCCTAGTCCGACGGAATCCTGATAGGCGATAATGTCCACGTCAATATCCTGCAGCAGCGTCGGGCACATCAACCGGTCGGCATTGGGCGCGATCACGAACGGGCAGTCCGCCAGCGCTCTGATTGCCGGAACTATTTTCTGCAAACTGTCGCGTCCGGAAATCGACCCGGGCGGATATTCGTAGGTCCAGTACCAGCCGCCGAATGAAGGCAGTCCGCCGTAAAGTTCCAGCAACTCTGAAGCTGTAACTTTAGCCTGCTCAATCACATCATCGGTAAACAGATACGGGTCTTTGGTATACATTGTCCCGATACCATAGATGATTTTCATGCCGAGTCTGCCGGCCTCGTCAACCACCGCGCCAAAGGTGTCGCCTTTAACCCATTCCAGTTTTTTCCACTTTTTGCTCTGATAATACGCAAAGGTGTTTTCCCAGCCGGTCCGGTTGTCAACGCACTGTTGAAAGACCAGCGTATCAATGCCGATGGCCGCCATATCGCGAACCATCTGCCGCCAGTGGTCTTCATTTAAACTGCGGATTTCATACTGGAATCGTGCTCCTTCTGTATCGCTCCAGTGGTCCATCTGCATAAATGTCCCGCTGATCAATCTTGTATTATCTGTCATAAAAGGTTGTTCCTTTTTGTTTATAGGAAAATATTCTTTTTGATTTAAACGTTTAAAATAAGAATAATGCCTATCTGTCAAAATGTCAATAAGCATCGGAATAATTTTTAATTTTTTGCGCCGGCTATTGACAAATTTTAAGATTCATGTTAAAATACC
Organism: uncultured Lentisphaeria bacterium; assembly: GCA_903840185.1. GTDB lineage: Bacteria > Verrucomicrobiota > Lentisphaeria > Victivallales > Victivallaceae > CAIPAT01. The sequence continues at coordinate 4,330 of CAIMFA010000444.1, forward strand.
TTTAAACGTTTAAAGGAAAAGGACGGGTATGGCGAAGGTAACCTTGAAAGACATTGCCAGAGATTTGAATATATCCTATGCGACCGTGAGTTTCGCATTGAAAGACGATCCCCGGATCGCGGCAAAAACTAAAGCGCGGGTGCAGGAGGCCGCGAAAAAGCATAATTATATTGCCAATCACCTGGCGCAGGCGCTTCAGTCCAGTAAAAGCATGATGATCGGCTGCCTCATGGCGGATTTAACCAGATCCTACGTTAGCGAACTGCTGCAGAGCATTGGCGAGACCGCCTCCGCCAATAACTATTCCGTCCTTTTAGGGCTGGTAAAATATTCAGAGCAGTATATTGATGCACAATTGAAGACATTCTGCGAGAAGCGTGTTGACGGTATTATAACTTCCTGGTTAACCCCCTCCTGCCGGCACCGTCTGGCTGAAATTAACAGTTCCGGTACTCCGGTGGTGGTGTGCTCAAGTCTTTGTTTCGAGTCGGACATGCCGCTGGTTATCAACGATGATTTTGAAGGCGGAAAAATAGCCATGCGCCATCTGGTGGAGTTAGGTCACAAAAAAATTGCATATGGCTGTTTAAATAAAAAATATGAAACCGTGCGCTATGACGGCTGCTGCAAAGCCGCCGGAGAAGCCGGCATCAAACAGCCGGTATTATTCAATTCTGAAGCAGAACTGTTTCAACTGCTGGAATCTCAAGATCGCCCGACCGGCATTGTCGCATTCTCGGACTATGACGCCATTTCCATTAAACATTTTCTGGATAAAAGAGGACTTAAAATCCCTGATGACATTTCGCTCCTGGGGTTTGACGACATCTGGGCGGTGTCGCAGCCGGAATATAATTTTTCCACGATTGCCATTAAACGCGGCGAGATCGGCCGCCAGGCAATGGAAATGCTGCTGGAACGAATTAACGGACATAAAGTCGAAAACCGTTTGATTGAACCGGAATTAATTATCCGCGGCAGCACCGCCCGGCTATGATGCTGAATTTTTTGTAATAAAATTAAATTTATTAAATTTATCTCTTGAATTTTTTTGCGCCGGCTATTGACAAATTTTAAAATTTGTATTATAATATATTTAAACGTTTAAAATCAGGAGCGGACATGTCGAATGTGACGTTGAAAGACATCGCCAAAGAATTAGACATATCGTATGCGACAGTGAGTTTTGCATTGAAGGACGATCCGCGGATTGCTGTCAAGACCAG